>CASEKM010000203.1 GCA_949288405.1 uncultured bacterium
GCTTGCCGCTGGCGGGGGCCCAGGAGCCGTTCTGGATCAGGGCCACCTTCCGGTTTTTCAGGGCGTGGTGGGCGATGTCGTGGAGCAGGTTCTCCATGGTGACGAAGATGCCGTTGTTGTAGGTGGTGGAGGCAAAGACGATGTGGCTGTACTGGAAGGCGTCGGACAGCACATAGGAGTAGTGGGTCACCGATACGTCGTACATCTCCACGGGGACGCCCAGCTCCGCCAGGCGGCAGGCCAGGATGTTGGCCGCCGTCTCGGTGCCCCCGTAGACGGAGGCGAAGGCGATGAGCACCCCCTGGACCTCCGGCTCATAGGCGGCCCACTTGGCGTACTTGTCCAGAATGTAGCCCAGGTCCTTGCGCCACACGGGGCCGTGGAGGGGGCAGATCATCTGGATATCCAGGCCGGCGGCCTTCTTCAGCAGGGCCTGGACCTGAGGGCCGTACTTGCCCACGATGTTGGTGTAGTAGCGCCGGGCCTCGTCCAGCCAGTCTCGGTCGAAGTTTACCTCGTCGGCAAACAGCACCCCGTTCAGGGCGCCGAAGGTGCCGAAGGCGTCGGCGGAGAAGAGGATCTTGTCGGTGGAGTCGTAGCTCACCATCACCTCGGGCCAGTGGACCATGGGGGCGTTTACAAAGGTGAAGGTGTGCTTCCCGGTGGAGATGGTGTCCCCCTCGTTCACCAGCTGCACCTTCCGGGGGTCGGTGGCGTGGAACTGGCGGATCATGTTCGGTGGCGGCGTGGTCGGGCTCCATGTGGTGGACGAACACATAGTCCAGCTTCCGGCCGTTCAGGGCGTGGTCCAGGTTCTCAAAGAACTGGGTCTGGACCGCCCGGTCCACGGTGTCGAAGAGGACGGTCTTCTCGTCCAGCAGCAGATAGGAGTTGAAGGACATGCCCCGGGGCACCGGGTGGGTGCTCTCGAACAGGGGGTGCTGGCGGTCGTTGCCGCCGATCCAGGTCAGGTCGTCGGTGACCTTGCGGACGCAGTACATATGCAAAACCTCTTTTCTAAGTAGGTTGGGATGACCGAACCTATCTTAGCATAGTTTGCGTGAAATTGGTAGGTCAAAAACGGATTTCAGATAAGTTCACAAAAAGGAAATGCCATTTTCGGACATTTGCGGCAAAACAGAGGGGAGAGGTGAAAATATCCAGGCGCTCCGGGGAGGGAACTCCCCGGGGCGCCTGGACAGATCGGGACAGATATTTTAGATTAAAGAGGAGACAGAGGCCGGATCACAGGGAGGTCTTGATGCGCTCCACGGCCTGGCGGGTGGCCTCCGCGTCGCCGAAGGCGGTGAGGCGGATGTAGCCCTCGCCGCTGGGGCCGAAGCCCGCGCCGGGGGTGGTGGCCACGTTGGCGCGGTCCAGCAGCAGGTCGAAGAACTCCCAGGAGCCCATGCCATTGGGGGTCTTGAGCCAGATGTAGGGGGCGTTCACCCCGCCGAAGCAGGTGAGGCCGGCGGCGGTGAGGCCCTCCCGGATCACCTGGGCGTTGTTCCGGTAGTAGTCGATGGAGGCGCGGGTCTGCTCCTTGCCCGCGGGGGTGTAGATGGCGGCCGCCCCCCGCTGCACCACATAGGGCACGCCGTTGAACTTGGTGCACTGGCGGCGGTTCCACAGGGAATTGAGCTTGGCCCCGTCCCGCTCCAGCTCCAGGGGCACCACGGTGTAGGCGCAGCGGTTGCCGGTGAAGCCGGCGGTCTTGGAGTAGGACCTAAACTCGATGGCGCAGGTGCGGGCCCCCTCCACCTCGTAGATGGTGTGGGGCACGTCCTCCTCGGTGATGAAGGCCTCGTAGGCGGAGTCGTACAGGATGACCGCGCCGTTGGCATTGGCGTAGTCCACCCACACCTTCAGCTGCTCCTTGGTGGCCACCGCGCCGGTGGGGTTGTTGGGGAAGCACAGGTAGATGATGTCCACCTTCTCCTTGGGGGGCTGGGGGGTAAAGCCGTTCTCCTCCACACAGGGCATGTACACCAGCTTGGACCAGCGGCCCAGCTCGGCCTGGTACTCACCGGCCCGGCCGGCCATGGCGTTGGTGTCCACATACACCGGGTACACCGGGTCGCACACGGCCACCACGTTGTCGGTGCCGAAGATGTCCCCGATGTTGCCGCAGTCGCTCTTGGCGCCGTCGGAGACGAAGATCTCCTCGGGCTTGATATCCACGCCCCGGGCGGCGTAGTCGTGCTGGGCGATGGCCTCCCGCAGGAAGTCGTAGCCCTGCTCCGGGCCGTAGCCGTGGAAGCCCTCAAAGGTGCCCATCTCGGTGACGGCCTGGTGCATGGCCTCGATCACCGCGGGGGCCAGGGGGCGGGTCACGTCGCCGATGGACAGCTTGATGATCTTGGCCTCCGGGTGGGCGGTGGAATAAGCGGAAATCCGCCGGGCTACCTCAGAAAACAGGTAGCTGCCGGGGAGCTTGAGGAAATTCTGGTTTACCTTAGTCATATGCTGCACTCCTTTTTCAGGCGGGATAAATATGCCATGTCTGTTATTATCCCCGATTGGAAGACGGTTGTCAACGGGAAATCCGCTGGTTTCTCCGGCGGTAAGGCGGAATTTCTCGGCTTCCCATTCCGGGGAAAGTGTGATACAATAAACTGATTTATTCTGAGCACGGGGAGGCCTTCCATGATCGTATTGGGCATCGACCCCGGGGTGGCCACCATCGGCTTTGGGGTCGTCCGGGCGGAGCGGCAAAAAAATACCCTGATCCAGTACGGGGTCATCACCACCCCGCCGGGCATCCCCCTGTCCAGCCGCCTCCTACAGATCTCCAACGACATGGAGGAGCTGATCCACACCTTCCACCCGGACGAGATGGCGGTGGAGGAGCTGTTCTTCACCAAGAACATCACCACCGGCATCGCCGTGGCCCACGGCCGGGGGGTCATCCTCCTGGCGGCGGAGAAGCTGGGGGTGCCCATCTTCGAGTACACCCCCATGCAGGTGAAGCAGGCGGTGGTGGGCTACGGCGGCGCGGACAAGCGCCAGGTGATGCTCATGACCCAGCGGCTTTTGAATATGAAGGAGATCCCGCGGCCCGACGACGCAGCCGACGCCCTGGCCATCGCCATCTGCCACGGCCGCTCGGCCACCAGCCTGCTGAACACCGAGCGGAAGTTTGACCCGACACGGTACGACACGCGCTGAAGGCGCGTGTCAGAGTGGAGAGTTGAGCGTGAAGAGTGGAGATTCCGCACGCCTAAAAATCTTCTGCCGTCTGAAAAGGCCTCTCCACTCTCGACTCTTCACTCTCTACTCTATGATCTGAAAGGATTTCAGTTATGTTTTACTACCTCTCCGGCACCGTGGCCCACATGGAGCCCTATCTGGCCGTCATCGACTGCGGCGGGGTGGGCTACGCTTGCCGCACCACCAGCTACACCCTGTCCGCCCTGAAAAAAGGTGACAAGGGAAAACTCTTTACATACCTCAGCGTCCGCCAGGACGGGGTGGACCTGTTCGGCTTCGCCACCCAGGAGGAGCTGAACCTGTTCCAGCAGCTCACCTCCGTGTCCGGGGTGGGGCCCAAGGCGGCGCTGTCCATCCTGTCCGCCAGCACGCCGGCCAATCTGGCCCTGTCCATCATCACCGGGGACGAGAAGGCCCTCACCGTGGCCCAGGGCATCGGCAAGAAGATCGCCCAGCGGATCATCCTGGAGCTGAAGGACAAGCTGGCCAAGGGCCAGACCGCCTTCGCCGGCGGGGAGAGCTACGGCGGCTCCGGCATCACCGTCATCCCGGAGAACAAGCTGTCCGAGGCCTCCGCCGCCCTGGCGGTGCTGGGCTACTCCCAGGGGGAGATCAACCTGGCCCTGAAGGGGATCGACCTGGACGCCCTCACCCTGGAGCAGATCATCAAGGCGGCCCTGAAAAAGATGATGAAAGGGTAGGGGACAATGCAGAATGCAGAATGAGTGTAAAAGGGCACGGGGAGGGAGATACCATGGGACTGCTGCTTGCGGAACTGGCGGTGATGGCGCTGTTTGTCGGGCTGGGGATTTTGTTCTCCAAGGGGAAGGGTGCCTTCCTCATTGCCGGGTACAACACTATGCCACGGGCGAAAAAGGAGCGGTACGATAAGAATGCCCTGTGCCGCTTCATGGGCAAGCTCATGTTCGCCCTGGCGGCCTGCTGGGTCCCCGTGGCCCTGGGGGCCGTGCTGGACGTGGACTGGCTGTACGGGG
>CASEKM010000204.1 GCA_949288405.1 uncultured bacterium
GCCGCACAGGGAGACGGTCTTGCCCGCGTCGCTCAGGCGCAGGTCGCCGCAGTAGTTGGTGCGGCGGAAGTTCTTCAGATTGTCCATAAAATCAACTCCATTTTGTAATATATATTTTAAAAATTGAGAAATGTATTAGGATTATTCCCCATTCGCCTTCAAATATTGGAGCACCTCCGCCTGAAGCTGGGAGTCAGAGGCGTCGTACTGCCAGGATCCGTAGGAGTCGGGGATGGGAATGGTCATGGTCTGGACAGCCGGAATATTGAAGGAAAACAGCTCACCGTCCACGGCAAAGTTCAGCGTCACCCACTGCTCCGAGCCGGGCTGGCTGTCGGAAAATGGGGCGGTCAGATTGCTGAGATGGCCTCGGTAGGTGTTGTTCTCCAGCAGACCAAGGAGGGCCTCATAGTCCTCCTGGCCGGGGGAGAGACCCTCGATCTCCCACACCTGCTGCTCTGGCCTCCCGTTTTCGTAAAAACTTTCGATTGCATAACCGGACGCGCCGGTGATCTGGCCTCGGTCCATGCCCGTGACCTCCCAGAAGGTCCGGGGCCGGGTGTACCACAGCCCGCCGGCCACCAGAAGGACGGCGAGGATGCACGCCCCAATGGCGATTTTTTTCTTCACAAAAAGCCCTCCTTCCGTTTCTCTGTTCATCTCTCCGCACCGGAGGCGAGGGAGGCGATCCGCTCCACCACTGAGGCCTGGAATTCCTCTCCGCCCTGGGGGCGAAGGGCCAGGTTCCGGCTTCCGGCCGGGGTGTTCACCTCCGCCACCACCTGAGGGCCGTAAAAGGAGAGGGTCAGCAGATCCTCCCCCTGCCGGAGGGAGAGGTAGGCGTAATGGGGCTCCAGGGTGATGCGCTGGACGTCCGAGACAAACCCGATCTGCCGGGAGTAGGTCTCTCCATTCAGCAGCTCCAGAAGCTGCCGGCAGTCGGGGCTGCCCGGGGCGATCTCCACATTCTGAATGGCGTCGTTGGTGTAGGTGGGCACCAGAACGGCAGAGCAGGAGGTGACCTGCTCCCCCTGAAACCCGGGAAATACCGCAGAGAAGCCCACCGGGCGGGTGTACCATAGCATGCCGCCCACCAGAAGAAGGACGATGAGGACCGCCCCAACCGCGATTTTCTTTTTCACCCAAATCCCTCCCGTTCCAGCCGCCGGACCGGATTTCCGGCGATATACCCGGCGGCCTCGTCGAAGTCCTGTTGGTTGCGGAGGATGTGTTCGTAGTAGCCGCGCTGCCAGAGGGAAATACCTGCTTTGCGTGTAGTCAAACTTTTAAAGGCGTTTATGATTTTTGGAAGGGCGGGCGGCCCAGGTGTGCCGCCCCTACGGCATGACAGGTCCGATTCCTCCGTAGGGGCCGGACACTGGCCGGCCCGTTGCGGTTGGTTTTGTGTCAGCACAAGGATCATGTGAATATGGTCCGGCATAATGACATAAGACGCCAAATGCACATTAGGATAATGAGAAGGAATTTCGGTCAAATAGGATTCCACAATATGGCCGGTTTCCGACAGTTCCACATAGGCCGGCACCGGCGGGCGGCCGTAAAGGCCACCCCTACGGATGACACCAAACAAGGGTTCTCTTGCCGCCGTGCAGATGGTAACAAAATAGGCCCCGGATTGGGCATAGTCGTAATGTTGCAGGCGGATGGTTTTCCGGCGGGGGAGGGGAGGGGTGTCCATAGGCGTGACCTCCGAATGAAAATCCGAACCAGGGGCGGGCAGTCTTATTCTCCCTTGTCCAAAATGGGCGTACCCTGATTGCGCTTGTCCAGCCCTGCCTGGATGTGGGCCACGGCCTCGGCGGGAGGCAGCTTCACCTGCTCGCCGGTGGCCAGGTCCTTGACGGCGGCCGTGCCGGACTGAATTTCGTCCTCCCCCAGGAAGATGACGTAGGGGATGTGGAGCTTATCGGCGTAGGAGATCTTCTGCTTGAATTTCTTCTGCTCGGCGTGGATCTGAGCCCGGATGCCCGCCTGGCGCAGCTGGGTGGCCAGGGCGATGGCGGGGGACAGGTCCTCGGTCATGGGCAGGACCAGCACGTCGGCGGGGGCGGTGTTCAGGCCGTCGTTGAGATAGCCCTGATCCTCCAGCACGAAAAACAGGCGGGTCAATCCGATGGAAATTCCCACGCCGGGGAGTTGTTTATCGGTATAATATTCCGCCAAGTTATCATACCGGCCGCCGGAGCAGATGGAGCCGATCTCCGGGTGGTCCAGCATGGTGGTCTCGTACACGGTGCCGGTGTAGTAGTCCAGGCCCCGGGCGATGGTCAGGTCCACGGCGAAGTGGGTCTCGGGCACGCCGAAGGCGGCCAGGTATTTGGTCACGGTGGTCAGCTCATCCAGGCCCTGGTCGAAGATCTCGTTCCGGCCCCGGTAGCCCTCCAGGGCGGTCAGCACCTCCTGGTTGGCGCCGGTGATGGCGGTGAAGCCCAGGATCTCCCCGGCCTGTTCCTGGGTGAGGCCGGCCTCCACCAGCAGCTCCTTCACCTTGTCCGGGCCGATCTTGTCCAGCTTGTCCACGGTGCGCATGATCTCCCCGGACTGCTCCGTCAGGCCCAGCATGGCGTAGAAGCCGTTTAAAATCTTCCGGTTGTTCACCCGGATCTGGAACCGCTTCAGGCCCAGGGCGCTAAAAGCCCGGTAGATGATGGAGGGGATCTCCGCCTCGTTGGAGATGTCCAGCTTGCCGTCGCCGATCACGTCGATGTCCGCCTGGTAGAACTCCCGGAACCGACCCCGCTGGGCCCGCTCGCCCCGGTAAACCTTGCCGATCTGGAAGCGGCGGAAGGGGAAGGTGAGGTGGCCGTAGTTCTGGGCCACGTACTTGGCCAGAGGCACCGTCAGGTCAAAGCGCAGGGACAGGTCGGTGTCTCCCTTCATAAAGCGGTAGATCTGCTTCTCCGTCTCGCCGCCGCCCTTGGCTAATAAAACCTCGCTGGCCTCGATCAGCGGGGTGTCCAGGGGGGTGAAGCCGTACAGGGAGTAGGTGCGGCGGAGGATCTCCACCATCCGGTCGAACTGCACCTGCCGGGCGGGCAGCAGTTCCATGAAGCCGGACAGGGTGCGGGGTTGTACTTTGCTCATGGTATTTTCTCCTTTTTTGGTTGTTGACAAGTAAAGGTTTGGACTACATTTTTACGCCTGCTCTTCTATAAGCCTTCCCCCTGGGGGCCGACTCCCCTTGTCAAGGGGAGATGGCCGAAGGCCAGAGGGGATAGGGATAGGTGCCCCCGAAGAGGGCGGATGAGGGGGCGATTATAGAGCGGTTCTTTGTGTAGGGCGCGAGAAGGTGAATTGCCCCGCAGGGGCAAGAGAAGCTGGCCTGGGCCACGACTCGGCGCGCCGTTCCGAAGTGTTCCAAATTTCGCCGCCAAAGATGGGTCTTTCTTCTCACGTACCCGGCCCCAGGCGGCGAGTTCCTTTGCCCATGGCGGCAAAGGAACCAAAACGCCCCCGGGGACGGCTCAAGGTGGGCACTTCGTGCCCACATTCGCCTTTCCCCGGACCCCTTTTACGGGGGACGCGCTATTGGTAGTCAGTGCGTCATTTCCGGCGCGCAAAATCAGGAGTGCTTGGGTGCGGTTTTTTCCGGG
>CASEKM010000205.1 GCA_949288405.1 uncultured bacterium
TCGAACCCCTGACCCACTGCTTAGAAGGCAGTTGCTCTATCCACCTGAGCTACAGGCGCATATGGAGCGGGTGATGGGAATCGAACCCACGCGACCAGCTTGGAAGGCTGGGATTCTACCATTGAACTACACCCGCATGGATGGCTTGTTCCTCTCACGTCAGCCAAGAAATGATACCACATTTCCGGGCGGGTTGTCAATCCTTTTTTTAAAATTTTCGCCGGGAAGAACCAGGGCCGCCTGAATGGGCGGCCCTGGTCAACTGCGTCAGGCGCTCTCCTGCTCCTGGGTGTCCTGGGGGAGCTTGCGCACCAGCACGGAGCGGATGCGGTGGTCCTCCACCTTCTCCGCCTGGAGCTCCAGGCCGTGGATCTGGACCACGGGGCGGCTGCCGTCCTCGGGGATGGTGCGCAGGCAGCTCAGGATCATGCCGCCCACGGTGTCGTAGTCCTCGTCCTCGGGGATCTCCATGTCCAGCTCGTCGGCCAGATCCTCCACGCTGAGGGAGCCGCTCACCCGCCACAGGTTTTCTCCCAGCTGCTCCAGCTCCTGGGGCTCGGCGGGGTCGAACTCATCGTAGATGTTGCCCACGATCTCCTCCAGCAGGTCCTCCACGGTGATGACGCCGGCCAGCTCGCCGTACTCATCCAGCACCACGGCCAGGTGGATCTTCTTGCGTTGCATATCCCGCAGCAGGTCGTCGGCGTCCAGGCTCTCGGGGACCAGATAGGCCGGGCGCATCAGGTCGCGCACGGTCTTGGTGCCGTCCACCGCCCAGTCCATCAGGAAGTCGCGGGCGTTGAGCACGCCCAGGATGTCGCTCTCATCCTCGCCGTACACGGGGAAGCGGGACAGGCCGGTGGAGCGGATGGTGTCCAGCACCTCCTCCCGGGTGGCGTCCACAGAGATGGTCTCCACGTCGGCGGCGTGAGTCATCACGTCGCTGACCGTCTGGTCGGAGAAGTCGAACACATTGTGGAGCAGCTCCTTCTCGTCCTCCTTGATGGAGCCGCTCTCATTGCCCAGGTCGATCATCATGCGGATCTCGTCCTCGGTGACCTGGTCCTCCTCCACGTCCACCTTCATCCGCAGCAGGCGCAGCATCCCGTTGGTGGACAGGGCCAGCAGCTTCACCACCGGCTTGGCGATGGTGGCGATGGCGGTGACCACCCGGCAGGACAGCCGGGCCATCTCCATGGACTTCTGCATGGCGATGCGCTTGGGCACCAGCTCGCCGAAGATCAGGGTGAAGTAGGACAGGATGACCGTCACCACCACCAGGGAGATGGTGTTCAGCACCGACGCGGGGATCCCCACGCCCAGGCTCAGCAGCCAGGTGGTTAAGTACTCAGCGAAGGCATCCCCGGCGAACGCGGCGCCCAGGAACCCCGACAGAGTGATGGCGATCTGAATGGTGGAGAGAAAGCTGGAGCTGTCCTCCACCATGTGCAGCAGCTTGGGCGCCATTTTGTCGCCCTCTTCCTCCAGTTTGCGCAGTTTATTGGCGTTCAGCGAGATCACCGCGATCTCAGTCGCGGCGAAAAAGGCGTTGATCAGGATCAAGACCACCTGGACCAACAGCTGAAACACAATGGTTTGCACGGTACTCGTTCCTCCTATAAAAACCGTATACCTGAAAAAAAGCGCAAAAAAGCACGGCCTGCCCCGGCCTCAACGGCCGGTCAGACTATGCTTTTTCAAATCTGTCATATTGTCTCCAGCAGTCGCTTCGTCGCTGTCGGAATCCATAAAACAGGCGTCTCCTTCTCAAGCGGCGGGGGCATCTCCCGCCTTCTTCCGCGGCCCTCTCTGTGCCGCTTTCCTCATATCATACTCAGAATGGCGCCCTGTGTCAAGATGGTATTTTCCTCCTTAACGCCTTTTTGACACCCATCCCGTATTCCGGTGCCGGAACACGGAGGGCTTCACAGGGCCGCGTCGCAGAAGCCGCAGCAGTCCACGCCGCCGATCTTTTTCACCAGAGGAGGCAGGTAGTGCTCCGTCTGGGTGATGCACCGGGGGTTGCGGCAGACGGGCTTCGTGCCGATCTCCACCGGGGCGGGGTGGTCCTCCCGGGGCTGAAGGGCCAGGTGCTCCAGCAGGGCCATCCGGGCGAACATGCCGTACCGGGCCTGGTCGAAGTAGACCGCCCGGGGGTCGTCGTCCACATCCACAGCGATCTCGTCCACCCGGGGCAGGGGGTGCATCACCAGCATGTCCGGCTTGGCCCGCTCCAGCTTCCGGCGGGTGAGCACGTAGATGCCCTTGTTCCGCTCGTACTCCAGGGGGTCCACAAAGCGCTCCTTCTGGATGCGGGTCATGTACAGCACGTCCAGCTGGGGGATGACCGCCTCCAGGCCGGTGACCTCGGTGAACCACATGTCGTGCTCCCGCAGGAAGGTGCGGATATAGTCGGGGACGGCCAGCTCCCGGGGGGAGATGAGGAAGAATTTGATGTCGCGGAACTTGGCCATGGCCTTGATCAGGGAGTGGACGGTGCGGCCGTTTTTCAGGTCGCCGCACAGGCCCAGGCACAGCCCGTCCACGCCCCCCCGCAGGCGGGTGATGGTGGTCAGGTCGGCCATGGTCTGGGTGGGGTGCATGTGTCCCCCGTCCCCGGCGTTCACCACCGGCACACAGGAGTACAGGGAGGCCGCCTTGGCCGCCCCCTCCCAGGGGGTGCGCATCACCACCACGTCGGCGTAGTTGGACACCATCCGCACCGTGTCCTTCAGGCTCTCGCCCTTGGCCACCGAGGAGGAGCTGGGGTCCGCGAAGCCGAACACAGACCCGCCCAGGCGCATCATCGCGGTCTGGAAGGAGAAGTTGGTGCGGGTGGAGGGCTCATAGAACAGGTTGCAGGAGACCTTGCCGTGGCACACATCCACAAACTTCTCCGGCGCGTCCATGATCTCGCTGGCCCGCGCGTACAGGCGCTCCCACTCTTCCCGGGTCATGTCCCCAAAATCGATCAGATGTCGCATGACGGCCCTTCCTTTCCTTATGTTCATACCAATTCATATTATTTTAACACAAAGGGCCGGGGGGCTTCAACTCCCAAACGGGGATTTTTTCCGCCCAACGGCAAAAGACGGCACATTCCGGCCAAATGTCCCGGAAGATCCTGAAATTTTGTTCTTGACAGAACCTTGTGCCTATGGTAACATATTACTCGCCTCTGATGGAAACGATGAGGAGAGATGTCCGAGTGGTTTAAGGAGCCGGTCTTGAAAACCGGTGACTCGTCAAGAGCCGTGGGTTCGAATCCCACTCTCTCCGCCACTTTCTCTGGGACAAGCCAAATACCACCAAACTTAGCAGCCATGCAGAAGTACCCAAGTGGCTATAAGGGGCTCCCCTGCTAAGGGAGTAGGCGGGTAATACCGTGCGGGGGTTCGAATCCCCCCTTCTGCGCCAGCTCGTCGCAAGCGTCATATCGCTTGCGACGAGTTTTTTGTAGCCCGAAAACCCCCGGCTATGCCGGGGAGTTCCGTAAGAGCTTTAGCGGAGAGTAGGAAATAAAAGCTCCCTTTGCTATACTGAGAATG
>CASEKM010000206.1 GCA_949288405.1 uncultured bacterium
ATTCGCCTCTTACTTCTTTCTTGCCTTGATGAGGGCAAACACGCTCTGGAGGACGATGAAGAAGCACAGCAGAGCGGCGGTGAGCACGTTGGGCCAGGAGGAGGCCAGCTTGCCGTTGAACTGGACGATGGAAGCGATGGTGCCGTTGATGAGCACGCCGAACAGGGTGCCGATCACGTTGCCCACGCCGCCAGTGAGCAGGGTGCCGCCGATGACGGAGGAGGCGATGGCGTCCATCTCCAGGCCGGTGGCCTGATTCACGCTGGCGGACATGGTGTTCATGCAGTAGCAGATGCCGCCGATGGAGCACAGGAAGGAGGAGAGGACATAGGCCTTCAGCTTGGTCTTCTTCACGTCCAGGCCCATCATGGCCGCCGACTGCTCGCTGCCGCCCACGGCGTACAGGGAGCGGCCGAACTTGGTGTAGCGCAGCATCAGGAAGATGAGGACCAGCACCACCAGGGCAATGACCACGCCGATGCCCACATAGGGCATGATCAGCTTGCCCGCCCGGTTGATGGTGCCGCCGAAGGGCAGGTAGATGCGGAAGTTGGCCATGTCATAGAACAGCTGGTCCGCCTCGGCGGTGATGGACAGCTGGTCGGTGGAGATGACCGCCGTCATGCCCCGGGCAAAGAACAGGCCGGCCATGGAGACGATGAAGGGCTGGATCTCCAGATAGCCCACGCAGAAGCCCTGGAACAGGCCGAACACCAGGCCGATCACCAGCACCAGCGCGATGATGGTGGGGGCGCTGGCCCACTCCCAGTTGTTCAGGCCGTAGGCGATGATCATACAGTCCATGGCCACCAGGGAGCCCACGGAGATGTCGATGCCGCCGGTGAGCATGACGCAGGTCATGCCGCAGGCCACGCAGATCAGGCCCGCATTGCTGCGGAACACGTTCAGGAAGGTCTGTACCGTGGTAAAGCCCTTGCTGGCGTAGGCCACGCAGCCCGCCGCATACAGGACGAAGAACAGCACGATGGTGATGACCAGCAGCGTGGTGTTGCTGTTCATCTGCTTGCGCTCTTTCAAAGCATTTGCCGGTTTCATACGCCTACCGCCCCCTTCACTTCTTTTTCCGCCTGGCGCTTGGCGGACAGCTTCTTAAAGTAGGCCTTCACAGGAGGCGCCTGAACGGCCACGATCAAGATTACGATGATTGCCTTGAACACCGGGTTGACGGCGCTGGACACGCCCAGGTTGTACATGGTGGTGGTGATGGCCTGGATGGTGTAGGCGCCGATGATGGAGCCGGCCAGGTTGAACCGGCCGCCGGCCAGGCTGTTGCCGGCCAGGCTGTTGCCGCCCAGGGCCACCGCCAGGATGGCGTCCATCTCGAAGTTCAGGCCGATGTTGTTGGAGTCGGCGCTGGTGATCCGGGAGGAGGCCACCACGCCGGCGATGCCGGCGCACAGGCCGCACAGCACATAGCACAGGAAGATGATCTTCTGGGAGTTCAGGCCGGCGATGCGGCTGGCCTTCTTATTGATGCCCACGGACTGGATGTACATGCCCATGGCGCTCTTCTTGAGCACGATGGTCACCACCGCCACGCACACGGCCGCGATGATGATGGGGGTGGGGATGGGGCCGATGTAGCCGCCGAACATGGCGAAGGAGTCGTTGCGCACATAGACGATCAGGTTGTTGCACACCAGCAGGCCGATGGCCCGGGCGGCCGTCCACAAAATCAGGGTGGCCACCATGGGCTGGATGTTCAGATAGGCCACCAGGGCGCCGTTGAAGGCGCCGCAGATGCAGCCCATCACCAGGGCGGCCAGCACGCCCACGATCAGGGGGACGGCCAGCTCGGTGGCCTGGGGGGCCGCCGCGCCCGCCAGCAGGGTGCAGCACACGCCGGCGCTCAGGGCCATGACGGAGCCCACGGAGATGTCGGTACCGGCGGAGGAGGAGACCACCAGGGTCATGCCGATGGCCAGGATGGCCACCTCGCTGCCGCGGTTGAGGATGTTGATGATACGGCCGTTGAGCATGTCGTTCTGGATATAGATGCGGAAGAAGTCGTAGAAGTCCCGCCCCTGGGATACGTCGTAGATGATATTGACGCACAGCACCAGCAGCATACAGAAGATGGGCAGGAACAGCTGCTGCTTGGTGAGTTTTTTCAGCTTACTCATTGTCGCTCGCACCTCCCGCGATGGCGGCCATGACCCGCTCCTGGGTCAGCTCGCCGTCCAGCTCGCCCACCTTGGCGCCGTCCCGGAGGACCGCCATACGGTTGCAGGTGCGGAGCATCTCCTCGATCTCAGAGGAGATGAACATGATGCTCTTGCCCTCGCCTGCCAGCTGGATGATCAGTTTTTGGATCTCGGTCTTGGTCCCGATGTCGATGCCTCGGGTGGGCTCGTCCAGAATGAGGAAACTCGGGTCGGTGGCCAGCCAGCGGCCCAGGATGGCCTTCTGCTGGTTGCCGCCGGAGAGCTGCTTGATGGGGGTCTCCCGGGAGGCGGTCTTGATCTGGAGCAGCTCGATGTACTTGTCGGCGATCTCCTCCTGCTTGGCCCGGGACAGCTGCTTGAACATGCCCCGCTTGGCCTGGAGGGCCAGGATGATGTTCTCCCGCACGGACAGGTCGCCGATGATGCCCTCGGCCTTCCGGTCGTCGGGCAGCAGGCCCATGCCCAAGTTCATGGCGTCGATGGGCTGGTTGATCTTGACCTCCTTGCCCTCCACCTTCAGGGTGCCGGTCTGGGCCTTGTCGGCGCCGTAGATGGACCGGGCCAGCTCGCTGCGGCCGGAGCCCAGCAGGCCGGTCAGGCCGATGACCTCGCCCTTGTGGATGTCCAGGTCGAAGGGCTTGATGGTGCCCTTGTGGCTCAGGCCCCGGGCGGAGATCTCCAGGGGAGCGTCCTTGTCGATGCCGAAGCCCTCGGGCTTGATGGAGGCCAGGTCGTCGAAGTCCTTGCCCATCATGGCGGCCACCAGCTTCACCCGGGGCAGCTCGGCGATGGGGTACTCGCCCACCAGGGTGCCGTTGCGCAGCACGGTGATCCGGTCGCACACGGCGTACACCTGCTCCAGGAAGTGGGTGACGAATACGATGCCCACCCCCTGCTCCTTCAGCTGGAGCATCATCTTAAAGAGCTTCTCCACCTCGCTGTCGTCCAGGGAGGAGGTGGGCTCGTCCAGGATCAGGGCCTTACAGTCCATGTCCACCGCCCGGGCGATGGCGATCATCTGCTGCAGGGCCAGGGAGTAGTTCTCCAGGTTCTGGGTCACATCCACCTTGATGTCCAGCCGCTTCATCAGCTCGTCGGCCTTTTTGTTCATGGTCCGGCGGTCAATGGTGCGGAAGGGGGTCATGGGCTCCCGGCCGATGAACAGGTTCTCCGCCACGCTCAGGTTGGGGCACAGGTTGACCTCCTGGTACACGGTGGAGATGCCCACCTTCTGGGCATCCAGGGTGGAGTGGTTCTTCACCGGCCCCT
Source organism: uncultured bacterium (assembly GCA_949288405.1). Lineage (GTDB taxonomy): Bacteria > Bacillota > Clostridia > Oscillospirales > Oscillospiraceae > Lawsonibacter. The sequence goes on from CASEKM010000206.1 coordinate 3,456, forward strand.
CGATGCCGTCCACCCGGATCTCGCCGGCCTCAAAGTCGTTGATGCCGGTGAGGCACTTGATCAGGGTGGACTTTCCGGCGCCGTTCTCCCCCATGAGGGCGTGGATCTCGCCCTTGCGCAGGGTGAAGTCCACATGGTCCAGCGCCTTGACGCCGGGGAAGGTCATGCAGATTCCCCGCATCGTCAACACAATGTTGTCTTCCATCTCGCGTCACCTCTCCTATCTGCAAATTTTGGAAATTCAGAATGAAATAGGGAGGACCCCATGTTTAGATATATGGGGTCCTCCCTCTGGGGTCCTATAAAGGCCTCCTCAAATCAGATTGGGAGGGATTAGTAAGCGCGGCTGTCCAGGACCTCCTGGGTCACATGGATGACCTCGTGCTCCTCACCGTTGATGGTGATGCTGGACACGATGTCCTCGGCGGCCAGCCACTTCTCCTCCATGTAGATCTCCTTCTCAGGAGTCTCACCGGCCTCCAGCTGCTTGATGACCTCGTCCACGAAGGGGGCGGCCATGGGGTTGCACTCGAAGGTGGCGTTCAGGTTGCCGTTGAGCACGTGCTCCACAGCGGGCTTGTTGGAGTCGAAGGAGACGATGATCACGTCGCCGTCCACGCCGTAGGTCACGCCGGCGGCGTCCATGGCGGTCATCGCGCCGTAGGCCTCGTTATCGTTCTGGCAGATGACCACGTTGAACTGGCCAGCGTAGCTCTGGCAGTAGGACTCCATGACTTCCTGGCCGCCGGCCTCGGTGAAGTCGCCGTTCTGGGAATCCAGGATGGTCCAGCCCTCACGGTCGGCGACCTCCTTGAAGCCCTCGGTACGGCCGATGGTGGCGGAGGCGCCGGTGGAGCCCTCGATGACCAGGGCGTTGATCTCGGTGATGCCCTTGGCCTCGGCATAGGCCTTCAGCCACTCGCCGCAGGCCAGACCCTCGGTCTTAAAGTCGGAGCCGACCCAGGTCACATACTTGTCGGAGTCGTCGATGGTACGGTCGATGACGATGACGGGGATGCCGGCGTCGTCGCACTCAGTGAGAACGGCGTCCCAGCCGGTGGAGACGATGGGGTCGACGATGATGTAGTCTACGCCCTGCTGGATGAAGTTGCGGATGGCGTCCAGCTGCACGGCGGAGTCGTTGTCGGCGTCGTTGAACAGCAGCTCATAGCCGTTCTCCTCGCTGAACACCTCCTGAGCGGACTCGGTGGAGGCGGTGCGCCAGTCGGACTCGTGGCCCACCTGAGCGAAGCCCACAGTGATCAGGTCGCCGGAAGCGCCGGA
>CASEKM010000207.1 GCA_949288405.1 uncultured bacterium
GCTATGGCAGGGGCAGAGGGCGATACCGCCGGTTACAGTGTTCCCGGCAGGAATGACTACGAGGAGCTTCAGAGCGTGGGGGAGTTGGCCAATCTTCGCCTTGAAAGCACCCTGTCGGAGGGGGAGACGCTGGTGGAACAGACCCAGGGCACGCCGTCCGACGGCTGGACCCGGATGCGGACGGTGGAGTATGAGGAGGATGGGAGGCGGCTGTGGGACTCCGACTACCAGGCCGACGGCCTCCCAGCTCTGAATACACTCTGGAACACGGGGCTAGATCTGACCTGGCTGGAGGAGCACTACACCCCCAACACCGGTGCCGGTCTGGCCACCTTCCACCGGGAAGCGGGGAGGGAGCTCTCAGGTTCCTTCTACGCAGAGCTCATCGGGGAGTACCGGGGGGAGGACGGACAAATCTTCAACCTCCAGTACGTCTATGAGAAGGGAAGCGAGCCCCTGGACCAGTACCGCCTGGCTGAGGAGTATTATGAGTACTACACCACCAAAGACGGGGTCCAGGCCGCCATTCAGATGGAGACCTCCCACACCGGAAAGTCCCTGTTCTGGGTGGACGTGTCCATGGGGGAGATCAACTTCTCTATGTTCGGTACCCAGATGGAACTGGAGGAGATTCGGACGCTTCTGGACCATCTAAGCCTGGCACAGCTTTAACGGGGGAAATCGTATGCGAAATGTTGTGCTCTATATCGCGATGAGCCTGGACGGCTATATCGCCGACGCCAATGGGGGCGTGGACTGGCTGGGCGGTCAGGGGGACGGGGAGACAGAGGACACCTACTCTGAGTTTATCCGGCGGGTGGACACGGTGGTGATGGGCTGGAACACCTACCGGCAGATCTCCCAGGAGCTCTCGCCGGACGTCTGGGTCTACGAGGGACTCCAGAGCTATGTAGTGACCCACCGGACGCCAACGCGGAGAAAAGGGATTACCTTTACAGCAGATGACCCGGTGAAGCTGGTGCGGCGGCTGCGGGAAGGGGAGGGGAAGGACGTTTGGATCTGCGGCGGAGCCAGCCTGGTCCGGCAGCTGATGGAAGCGGACTTGATCGACGAGTTTTACCTCTCGGTGATCCCCACCGTGCTGGGCGGCGGCATCCGCCTGTTTGGAGATCTGTCCCGGCCCCTCCCCCTGCGTCTGGTGCGGACCAGGACCTATGACGGGATCGCGGAGCTGGTGTATGTGCGGCGGGAGGGGGGAGAGAGCCTGAAATCGTGACAGAATCTTTATGGGATCGCTCTTGACGGGCGGCCTGAGTTCCGGTATAATACGGCTCAATGTGCCCGCATTCTGCGGAAGGAAAGGAACCGACTGACGTTTATGGACGACGCCGACAGTAGCGACGCTGCCCGGAACAACCGAATCAAGAGAGTAGGATAGGCATAACCCGCGTTCATGGATTTGAACGGCGGGCTATGCCTGTTTGTATTTTTTCTCGCTGACCCCCGCCATTGGCGGTCAGAATATATTAAAAAACAGAAAGGAGTGATTGATCCAACATGGATCGTCACAGACAGGGGCCTTGGCACGCTCAGGGCCTGGAAGAAATCTACCAAGCGCTGAACACCTCTCCGGAGGGACTGAGCGACGCCGAGGCTGCCAGACGGCTGGAACAATACGGGCGCAATGAACTGCGCGCCAAGCCGCCCAAGACCATTCTTCAGATGCTCAAGGCCCAGATCCTGGACCCCATGGTGCTGATCCTGGTGGGGGCGGCGGCCTTCTCCGCCCTCCTGCGGGAGTGGACGGAGGCGGCTGTGATCCTTACCATTGTCATTGTCAATGCCATCATCGGCATTGTTCAGGAGAAAAAGGCCCAGTCCTCCCTGGAGGCCCTGCGGGGGATGAGCGCCCCCACCGCCCGGGTGCTGCGCCAGGGGGAGGAGAGCGTGGTCCCCGCCGCCGAGCTGGTGGTGGGGACTGCCCCCTGGGCGACCGGAGCAACATGGCCTACAGCTCCGCCATCGTGACCTATGGCCGGGGCGTGGGCGTGGTGGTGGCCGCCGGGATGGACACCCAGGTGGGCCAGATCGCCGGGATGCTGGACGGCCAGGACGACACGGACACCCCCCTGAAGCGGAAGCTGAACGCGGTGGGCAAGGTCCTCACCGTGGCGGGGCTGATCGTGTGCGTGCTGATCTTCGCCATCGGCGCCCTGTACCAGCGGCCCCTGGTGCCCCAGTTCCTGGTGGCCATCTCCCTGGCCATCTCCATCATCCCGGAGGGCCTGCCCGCCACAGCCACCATCGTCATGGCCCTGGGCGTGCAGCGCATGGCCAAAAAGAACGCCCTCATCCGCCGCCTGCCCGCGGTGGAGACCCTGGGCAGCGCCACGGTGATCTGCTCTGACAAGACGGGCACTCTGACGCTGAACCGGATGACCGTCACCCACATCGCGGTGAACGGGGACTTTGAGGCGGGGGCCGTCACCCCTGTGGAGGAGGCCGCCCGCCGCCACCCGCAGGTGTACCGGGAGCTGGTAAATGCCGCCGCCCTGTGCAACGACGCCAGCCTGGACCCGGACCGGCCCGGGGAGATTATCGGCGACCCCACCGAGGGGGCCCTCATCTTCCTGGCCCAGTCCTTCGGGGTGGACCACGAGGGGCTGGAGGACCGGTATCCCCGGGTGTTTGAGCAGCCCTTTGACTCTGAGCGCAAGCGCATGACCACCGTACATGAGATGGACGGCGCCATTATTGCCTATACCAAGGGCGCGGTAGACGAGCTGCTCCCCCTGTGTACCCATATGCTCACCGCCGGGGGCGTGCGCCCCATGACGGAGGAAGACCGGGCCAATGTGGCCCGCCTCTGCCACCACATGTCGGAGGACGCCCTGCGGGTGCTGGGCTTCGCCATGCGGACCCTGACCCGGGTGCCGGAGGACGACGGGGAGAATGTGGAGCTGGACCTGACCTTTGTGGGGGTGACCGGCATGATCGACCCGCCCCGAAAGGAGGTGGCCCAGTCGGTGCGGGTGTGCCGCCGGGCTGGCATCCGCACGGTGATGATCACCGGCGACCACAGGGCCACCGCCCTGGCCATTGCGAAAGAGCTGGGCATCTTCCGGGAGGGGGACACGGCGGTGTCCGGCGAGGAGCTGGACGCCATGACCGACGGGGAGCTGGACCGGGCCGTCAAGACGGCCACCGTCTTCGCCCGGGTGTCCCCCGCGGATAAGCTGCGGATCATCCAGAGCCTGAAGCGCACCGGCGAAGTGGCCGCCATGACTGGCGACGGCGTCAACGACTCCCCCGCCCTGAAGGCGGCGGACATCGGCGTGGCCATGGGCGTCACCGGCACCGACGTGGCCAAGGACGCCGCCGACATGATCCTGCTGGACGACAGCTTCACCACCATCGCCTACGCCATCAAGGAGGGTCGCCGGGTCTACCGGAACATCCAGAAGGTGATCCAGTTCCTGCTGGTGGGCAACATCGCAGAGATCCTGACCCTGTTTGTGGCCACCCTGCTCAACTGGGAGGCCCCGCTGCTGGCGGTGCATATCCTGTGGGTCAACCTGGCCACCGCCACCCTGCCCGCCCTGGCGCTGGGGGTGGACCCGGCCAGCAAGAACATCATGAAGCACAAGCCGGTGAAGTCCGGCACCCTGTTTGAGCGGGACCTGATCGTCCGGGTGATCACCCAGGGCGTCTTTGTGGCCGCCATGACCATCTGCGCCTATTGGATCGGCGCGGGCATGGGGGGACACGCCGCCGGGCAGACTATGGCCTTCTGTGTGCTGGCCTTCTCCCAGATGCTCCGGGCCTTCAACCAGCGCTCCAACACCGAGCCCATCTGGGTGCGGGCGGAGGGCGTCAACCCCTGGCTGATCGTCTCCTTCGCCGCCTCCGCCCTGCTGATGGCCGGCATTCTGGGCCTGCCCGCCCTGCGGGAGACCTTCCACCTCACCGTCCTCACCGGGAGCCAGTGGCTCATCGCCGTGGGGCTGGCCCTGCTGTCTATCGTCCAGGTGGAGCTGTTCAAGCTGGCCGGACGGCTGACCAGCCGGGGCCGGGTGCGGTGATCACCCTGTCTGTGCAGACGGCGGCTGCCCGCGCCGCTGGGCGGAGTGGGCCGAAGGAGGCCTTCGGGCCCTGAAACGGACCGTTTTAGGCAGAAAGACAAGGGAAATAGGGAAAAACAGAACAAAGCCTTGCAGATGGACCATCTGCAAGGCTTTGTTCCGTTTCCGCGGCAAATCAGCCGTTTTGCAAAATGCGCCGGTAGTTCTCCTGGTCGGTGTCCCCCTCCGTGCTGACGCACAGCACGCGGGAGTGCTCGTTCAGGCCCAGGGACCACCGCAGGTCCTCCAGCTCGTCCTCGCACATCAGGGCGGCCAGGACGCCCGCGGTGACGGCGCCGGACTCCCCGGAGACGATCACAGGGTCGCCCGCCTCGGGGCGGCCCAGCAGACACATCCCCCGGGCGGCGTACTCGTCCCCGCAGGAGACAAAGGCCGCCGCCTCCCCGTAGAGCACCGGCCAGGTGAGGGTGCAGGGCTCGCCGCAGCACAGGCCGGCCATCATACTGTCCATGTCCCCGGTGACCGGAGTGATGCTCCCCGCCCGGGCGCTGCGGTAGAGGCAGTCCGCCCGGTCCGGCTCCACGATGCAGGTGACGGGGCAGTTTTCGCCCCAGCGGGCCAGGCAGCTGCCCAGCATGGCTCCGGCGAAGCTGCCCACGCCGGCCTGGAGGAACAGGTGGGTGGGGCGTTCCCAGCCGGCCTGGTCCAGCTGGAGGGCGATCTCCTGGGCGATGGTGGTATAGCCCTGGACGATCCAGGCGGGAATCTGCTCATAGCCCGGCCAGGCGGTGTCCTGAATGAGAATCCACCCGTGCTCCCGGGCCATCTTGACTGCCAGACGCACCGCGTCGTCGTAGTTCAAATCGGTGATCTCGGCCTGGGCGCCCTGGGCCCGGATATTCTCCAGACGCTCCCGGGCGCTGCCCTTGGGCATATAGACCACCGCCTTATGGCCCAGCTGCCGGGCGGCCCAGGCCACGCCGCGCCCGTGGTTGCCGTCGGTGGCGGTGACGAAGGTGAGCTCCCCCAGCTTCTCCCGGGCCTGGGGCGTCTGCAGGGCGGCGAAGGTGAGCTGTTCCGGGGGGAGCTCCAGCCGCTCCGCCAGCACCCGGGCCATGGCATAGCTGCCGCCCAGGGCCTTAAAGGCGTTGAGGCCGAAGCGCATAGATTCGTCCTTGACCAGGATCTGAGCCACCCCCAGCCGCTGGGCCAGCCGCTCCAGGGAGAGCAGGGGAGTGGGGGCGTAGCCGGGGATGGTGCTGTGGAAACGCTGGGCGGACTGCTGCACCGCCAGGCCGGTGAGGGATGGCTGGGGGGGAGACTGCTTCTCCCGGTGGTTCACATGGTACTGAAATCCCATCGCGGGGCCCTCC
>CASEKM010000208.1 GCA_949288405.1 uncultured bacterium
GGCGCGGATCTTTTGTCCGTCTTCCACAAACAGGGCCCGCCGCTTCCCGCGGCGGGCCCTGTGCGCTGTTCTACGGTTGTTCTTCTGTCAGCTCCACCGTCACCGGCCAGCCCAGACCGCTGTCCCTCAAAAACCAGAGGGTGTCCGTCCAGGGGAGCCTCTCGTCCAGGGGCTCCGGGAACAATTTAAACCCCTGTGTCCCGCCGGCGTTGTCTGTGACCACCAGGGTGTAGGCGGTTTCCTCCGCCATGGGCACAGACCAGCCGTCCTCCAACGTCAGAGCCTCTTGGGCGGACAGGGTGTCCTCCGCCAGCAGAACATGGTCCCCGCTGTACTGCCGGAGGGTGACGGAATTGGGCCGGGGGATGGGCTCGAAGTCCACGGAAAAGGACAGGCTGGCCTGTTCCGTCTCCGCTCCGTTCACATTCGTTTTCTCTTGTATCTCCTGGCCGAAGCCGAAGCTACCCCCCTGGCTGTCAAAGCCGTCTCCGGCGTCCATGAGATAGACGGTCCCGTCCGCCATCTGCCGCACCTCCAGGGTCCGCCAGACGCCCCAGTCCCCGCCGTCCGCCGGCTGGCCGTAGTAGGCGGTCCCTGCCCAGCTGTAATCGGTCCCTCCGGCGTCGTTGACGTGGGCGCTGTTTTCCGTCATGTCCAGCTGGCTCCCGGACAGGCGGACGGTATTGTACCCGTCCTCCGCCCCGTAGTCCTGGTAGGTGAAGATGGGAAAGAAGAAGGACAGCCCCTCCAGGCCGGGGAAGACGTACTCCCCCTCCTCCGGTTCCTCCGCCGCCAGGATCATCCGGGGAGAGGAGATGGAGCCGTATGCCCCCAGGTCCAGGGTCTCGCTGCCGTACTCCGTCCAGTGCTCGTCCACCAGATTTTCGTAGACCTCCCCCTGAGGGCCGTAGATCAAATAGTACCCGATGAACTCGTCCCGCTCCGGCCCCACCGGTTCCGGCTGGGCCAGGCTGCACCCGGCCAGGGGGAGCGTCAAGACGAGGGCCAGTCCGCCGGAAATCCAGTTACGTCTCCTCATGGTCGTCCTCCAGTCGTCCGTCGAAGCGCAGGATATCTCCCACGTCGCATTGCAGATAGTAACAGATGCGGTTGATGGTGTGAAAGCGCACACCGTTGGCCTTGCCCGAGCGGAGAATGGACAGATTGGCCTCCGTGATGCCCACCAGGGCACACAGCTCCTTGGCGGTCATCCCCTGCGCCTTTAATATTTCACTTAAATGCACCGTGATGGCCAAGGGGGTCCACCTCCCTTTGAATCCTGTATTGTGGGGCGCGACGACCCGGCACGCCGCCCGCCCTGTCATTCCGAGGCCCCGAAGGGGCCGTTGGAATCCGTATCCCTTTGCGGAAATACGGATTGCCGCGTCGGACCTGCGGCCCTCCTCGTAATGACCAAAAACGCCATAGGGTGCGGAACTCCGCGTAGAGGCCGGTCCCCGCGCCCCCTCAGTCACGGCTTACGCCGTGACAGCTCCCCCGCAAGGAGGGAGCCAAGGTTGACTGCCCGCACCCCCGCCTTCCCCTTTAGGGGAAGGTGCCGAGCGAAGCGAGGCGGATGAGGTGCGGCCGGGGCAAGCCCCGGCCCTACGGTGTTGGAGCATTTGTAGGGCACGCCGTTCCTTAAATGATGGACTCGTTGTCCGCCTGAAGCTCCCGCCCCCGCTGGATACACCGGCACAGCAGGTACAGGGCGGCGGCCAGGAGCAGGGGGACCAGCGGCAAGTCCAGGGAGAAGTGGAGGGTGGACAGCCGGGAGAACAGAGCCAGCTGGAGCAGGTTTCTTCCCAGGGCCAGGAGCAGAGAGGCGGACAGGGCCAGCCGGCACCGGCCGGCCACGGCCTGACAGGCCTGGACGCTCTCCGGCCCAAATGGATCTTGGGCCAGATTTCCCGCCAGCCCGGCGGCCAGGATCAGCACCCAGGCCCCCAGCAGGGAGGGAATCAGATCCAGAACCACCAATGCAGTAAAGAAAACCAAGTTCCCGCTCTGATCAGGGAACGTCCCCGCAAAGCCCAGCTCTGTCTCCGCCCACTGCCGGGCGGCGGCCGCGTCCCCCTGGTCCCAGAGGCTCAGCAGGTTTCCGCTCCCCTGGGCGGCGGCGGCAAACACCAGCAGGGCGGCGCAGGCCAGAAGCAGCACTCGCAGCACCCCGGACAATTTTTCCAGGGTCCTCCCTTCCAGCCCCCGGAGGATGCGGAGGACCGCCCAGGAGGCCAGAGCCGTCCCACAGACAGCCCCCCAGGCCGCCAGCCCCCAGCCGCCGGAAAGGGGCGAGGCCATCCAGCCCGGGTTGACCGCCCCATAGAGCAGGCCCAGCAGTGCCAAAGACCCCAGCGGGAGCAAGACGTCCTCCCAGCAGAGCTTTCCCCGGCCCATGGGCAGGACCAGGAGCAGCAGGGGCAGGGCGGAGAGCAGCAAAACAACAGCCCAGGCCAGCAGGTTTCCCCCTGTCCCGGACAGGGACTGCTCCCGCAGCCACAGGCCCAGGGCCTCCACCGGCGTGGTCAGCCCCTCCGCCGCCTCATCGGCGGGCGCCAGGGAGACCGCCGCCCCCAGCAGAGCGGCACACACCATCAGGCCCGGAATGCTCCAGCTTCTTTTCACAGAAATCCCTCCCTTTCCCGGGGCGCTTCCGCTGCACGTCACAAAATTATTGTTTTACGATAATTCTAAGGTCAGTATACCACATAATTATCGTTTGTCAATAATTTTTGTGGGAGCGCTGTCTGCTTTTGCTGCATAAAGCGATAAAATATTCATTTTATTATTCATATTTATTCAATATAACCGGAGTTTGTCAGGTATTCATAGAATAATTATGCGAAAAAGGGGGTTGCAATTCTGGAAGAGGAGTGGTAAACTATCCCCAATGAACCGGGAGGGGCCCGGCTTCGCCGGCGTCCTGCCCCATTTTTTGGAGGGAAACGAAATGTCTGAGATCAAAAAAGTAGTGCTTGCCTACTCCGGCGGCCTGGATACTTCCATCATCATCCCCTGGCTGAAGGAGAATTACAATAACCCGGAGATCATCGCCGTCTCCGCCGACGTGGGACAGGGAGACGAGCTGGACGGCCTGGAGGAGAAGGCCATCAAGACCGGCGCGTCCAAGCTGTACATCGAGGACCTGACCGACGAGATGGTGGACGACGTGATCGTCCCCTCCATGATGATGGGGGCCAACTACGAGGGCTACCTGCTGGGCACCGCCTTTGCCCGGCCCATCATCGCCAAGCGCCTGGTGGAAATCGCCAAGAAGGAGAACGCCGACGCCATCTGCCACGGCTGCACCGGCAAGGGCAACGACCAGGTGCGCTTCGAGCTGGGCATCAAGCGCTTCGCCCCCGAGATGAAGATCATCGCCCCCTGGCGGGAGTGGGACATCAAGGGCCGTGACGAGGAGATCGACTACGCCGAGGCCCACAACGTGCCCCTGAAGATCTCCCGGGAGACCAACTACTCCAAGGACAAGAACCTGTGGCACCTG
>CASEKM010000209.1 GCA_949288405.1 uncultured bacterium
CGCCCCGGCGGTTTCCGCCCTTCTTCTCCAGATAGCGCAGCTCGGAGAGCTTGCTGTCCGAGGCCTGCATGAACTGGCGCAGGCGGTCCTCAAAGTCAGTGGGCTCCTTGGGCGCGGGCCGGGGCGCAAAGCCGCCCTGGCGGGGCGCTCCTCCAGGCCGGGGAGCTCCGCCGCTTCTGGGACGGCCGCCCTGGCCGCCCGCCGGACGGGGAGGCGGATCGCTGACCTTCTTAATGGACAGATTGATCCGGTTGGCCTGGTCGATGCCAATGACCTTTACCTTGACCTCCTGCCCCTCCTTCAGGTAATCGGACACCTCGTTCACATAGGTGTAGGCGATCTCCGAGATGTGGACCAGACCGGAGCGCCCCTCCGGCAGGGCCACAAAGGCGCCGAATTTTGTGATTCCCGTTACCTTGCCGTCCAAAATGGACCCAACACCAAACTCCATCACTGACTGAAATATCCTCCTTGTAAATTTCCCCCTCAAGCCGCGCCCGCAGGCGCGGACCGGGGCCCCGCAGCCCCGGCGGAGCCGTCAGCCGGCTACGTCGATATACAGGGTCTCCCCCTGCTTGACATAGCCCTTCTCCCGGGCCACCCGCTCCAGGGTCTCAGGGTCGTCGCTGCTTTCGATGGCGTCTTCCAGCCGCCGGTTGTCCAGCCGCTGCTCCTCCACCTGCTGTTCCAGCGCCTCCCGCTCCTCCTGGACGGACTGGATCTGCCCCCGCAGGTCCAGCAGGGAGGTGGCCAGATACACCAGGAGCACGACGATCACCAGCTTGGTCAGCAGTCCCGCCCGTTTCAGCCGCATTTGGCGCTCCTCCCTTCTCCCGGTCCGCCCGGCGGCGGGCCGCAGACTCCATATCCTGAGTTATCTGATTTATTCTATACCATTTCACGCCGGAAAGGAAGATATTTTTTGCAAGTTTTTTGATTTTTTTCTGGAGGCGTTTTAGTGCAATCAACGGAAGGAGCAGGATCCCGACCACCGCCGTCACAAGATCCGCCGCCCGGTAGCCCAGCCACAGGACGGGACGGCTCAGCAGCCAGAAGTAGGCCGCCCCGCCCAAAAACAAAAACGCCGCCCCGTACAGGCGCACCGGTCCGCCCCAGGCCCACTGGGACCAGAGGAACAGCGTCCCGGTGAGCACCAGCCAGAACAGCAGATCCAGCACCGGCCCCAGCAGGGGCAGCCGCACCCGCACCTGCAGGATGCGGAACAGGTCGTAGAGCACCCCGGCGGCCAGCCCCAGCAGCACCGCCTGCCCCAGCGCCGCCCCCTGGGCGGCCACATCCACCGTCATCCCCCCAGCAGGCGGGAGAGCAGCCCGCCCCGCCCCCGGCGGTCGTCCTCGTACACCAGGGAGTCCACGCTGCCCTCCACCTTCAGGTCCCCGCCGTCCAGGGACAGCTTCTCAATGTGCAGGTCCTCCCCCCGCACCACCAGGGTCCCTTTGGCGGTGGCCATGACGATGGTGTTCTCGTCGAAGCTCTCCACCTCCTCCACCCCGGATACGGTGAGCTGCTCCCGCCCCTCCAGCAGAATGTGGTGGGCCGCCTCCGCCGGCAGGCGGCTGTCGTCATATGCCATAGTCCCCACTCCTTGTGTTTTTTACCATTGTATGGGACAGGGCGAGCGGGTATGCCTGGGAAGCGCCCCTTGCCAAGCCGCGGGAGAGATGCTATACTAGACCCATCAAACATTTGTACCAGGAGGAGCGGCCATGACTGTAGTGCTGTGCGCCGACGACCGGGGCGGGCTGTCCTTCCACGGCCGCCGCCAGAGCCGGGACCGGCTCGTGTATGAGGACCTGCTCTCCCAGGCGGCGGGGCGCCTTCTCTGGATGGAGCCCTGCTCCCGCCCCCTGTTCCCCCAGGAGGCCAGGACGGTCCGAACGGCGGAGGAGCCCTGGACCCAGGCGGGAGCGGAGGACCTCTGCTTTCTGGAGCTCCAGGACCCCACCCCCGCCCTGGCGCGGGCGGACCAGCTGGTGGTCTACCGGTGGAACCGGCACTACCCCTCCGACCGGAAGCTCCCTTTGCCCCCGGAGGGCTGGACGCTGACCGGACGGACGGAATTCCCCGGCCACTCCCACGACGTGATCACAAAGGAGATCTACCAGCGATGAGACAAATCAAGCAAGTTTCCCTGTCCCTGTTTCTGCTCCTGTGCCTGCTGCTGTCCGCCTGCGGGGCCCTCCCGGCGGGGACGCAGGCCTCCTTCTCCCTGGAGGACATCCCCGCATTTTCCGGCGAGCCCTATGTGGTGCTGGAGGACAACCAGCCCGGCTTCACCCAGGAGGAGCTGACCACCCAGGGCTTTGAGGAGTACAGCCCGCTGGACCTGCTGGGCCGGTGCGGCACGGCTTATGCCTGCGTGGGGCTGGAGACCATGCCCACCGAGGACCGGGAGTCCATCAGCCAGGTGAAGCCCTCCGGCTGGCAGACGGCGGAGTACAGCACCAGCCTGGTGGACGGGGGCTATCTGTACAACCGCTGCCACCTCATTGGCTTTCAGCTCACCGGGGAGAACGCCAACCAGGAGAACCTGATCACCGGCACCCGGTACTTGAATGTGGAGGGAATGCTCCCCTTTGAAAACCTGGTGGCCGACTATGTGAAGGAGACGGGAAACCACGTGCTCTACCGGGTGACTCCGGTGTTCTCCGGCCAGGAGCTGGTGGCCCGGGGGGTGGAGCTGGAGGCCCTGTCCGTGGAGGACGGCGGCGAGGGCGTGTGCTTCCATGTATACTGCTACAACAACCAGCCGGGGATCCAGATCGACTACGCCACCGGGGACAGCTGGGAAACCGGAGCGGAGCCCCAGCCGGACAGCTCCAGCCAGGGCGGGGAGCAGCACTATGTGCTCAACACAAACTCTAAAAAGTTCCACCTGCCCGACTGCTCCGGAGCGGAGAGCATGAGTCCCTCCAACCGGCAGGACTACACCGGCAGCCGTCAGGCCCTCATCGACCAGGGGTACTCCCCCTGCGGGACCTGCAAGCCGTAGCGGTGCAGAACAGGGACGGCCGCCGGCCGTCCCTGTGTAACTTCAAGGCCCCCGCCCGATCGATCGGGCGGGGGCCTTATATGCTTTGGAAAGATCAGGTCTCATCCTCGATGATGCCATAGCCCCCGTCATTGCGGCGGTAGACCACGGCGAAGGCGCCGCCGGCGTCCTCATTCTTAAAGGCGAAGAAGCTGTGTCCCAGCAGATTCATCTGCAAAATGGCCTCCTCCTGGGTCATGGGCTTGATGGGGAAGGTCTTGGTGCGGACCACCTTGTACTCCCCCTCCTCCGGCGCGTCGGGGACCAGGGAGAAGCTCTCCTCCTCGGCGTCCGCCGCGTCTACCGTACGCTCGAAGGCGCCCTTGCGCAGACGCTTCTCCAGGCGGGTCTTGTTCTTGCGGATCTGCCGCTCCAGAGAGGCCACGGCGGCGTCGATGCAGGCGCGCATATCAGAGGAAGTCTCCGACACCCGGAAGTCCTTCTCCACGCCAAAGGTAAGGGAGGCGGTAGCATCCTCCTTAAAGAAACGGTCTAACTTGCCCACTTTCTTCTCCGCATACTTCTGGATGTAGTTGGGCACGTTCACCTTTTTTCCTGTAAACACATACTTCATACTTGTCCGCTCCTTTCACCCCCGAGGGGGCATTCGTGGATGGGGAGGAGAACATCTCCTACCGTTGGTCTTATTATACCACAGGGCGGAAAAATTTCCACTATTTTTTGTGAATTCTTTTCAAAGTCTCAACACCCGCTCACAGCCGGTCCAGCAGAACTCTTCCGCCCAGCACCACCAGCTTCACCCGGCTGAGCCAGTTGAGAGGGTGGGCGCTGGTGACGGTCAGGTCGGCGTCCTTCCCCGGGGCCAGGGAGCCCACCCGGTCCGCCACCCCCGCCAGCTGGGCGGCGTGGATGGTGATGCAGGCCAGGGCGCTCTCCGGGTCCATCCCGCCCCGGATGGCCATGGCGGCGCACAGGGGCAGGTACTGGATGGGGGTCTCCGGGTGGTCGGTGCAGATGGCCGTCTTCACCCCGAAGCGCTGGAGGATCGCCGGAGTCTCCAGGGACTGGTGGGCCAGCTCCGGCTTGGAGCGGTCGGTGAGGCAGGGCCCGGTGATCACCCCCGCCCCCTCCTGGGCGAGCAGGTCGGGGATCAGGTGCCCCTCGGTGCCGTGGACCAGGACGTATTTCAGGCCAAACTCCTTACAGATCCGAATGCCGGTGGCCATGTCGTCCGCCCGGTGGGCGTGGATGTGGACGGGCAGCTCCCCCCGCACCACCGGCAGCAGGGCCTCCAGCTTGGCGTCGTAGTCGGGCTTGTCCTCCTCCTCGTCCTCCGCCGCCCGCCGCAGCTTCTCGCCGTACTCCAGGGCCTTGGACAGGTTCTCCCGGATGAGGGCGGCGGTGGCCATGCGGGTGGTGGGGGTCTCGTGGCGCTCGTGGTAGACCAGCTTGGGGTTCTCCCCCAGGGCCAGCTTCATGGCCGCCGGAGCCTTCAGCACCATCTCGTCCACCCACCGGCCGTGGGTCTTCAGGGCGGCAAACTGGCCGCTGATGGGGTTGGCGCTCCCGGGGCCGGTGAGGACGGTGGTCACCCCCGCCTCCAGGGCCTCCCGGAAGCAGCGGTCCATGGGGTTCACGGCGTCAATGGCCCGCAGGTGGGGGGTGCAGGGGTCGGTGGCCTCGTTGCCGTCGTCCCCCTCGATGCCGGTGGCGTCCCCGAACATGCCCAGGTGGCAGTGGGCGTCCACAAAGCCCGGCTGGATGTGGCCGCCCTTGGCGTCATAGACCTCCCCCTCCCAGCTCTGGGGGCGCTCCTCCATGGGGCCAAAGCCGGCGATCTTGTCTCCCCGGATGTCCACATAGCCTCCGGGGATGGTCAGTCCCTCCATGGTGTGGACCGTTCCGTTGATGATGAGCATGGCAAATTCCTTTCCCGGGAGGCGCGATCCGACCGAACTCCCGTTGACACAGTTGGGATCTTGTGGTAATTTGGTCCGGCAGCTCGACCAATACGCGCGGGGCGGGGAAATTCCCCGCCCCTGGGACGCCCTCCGGGGCGTCTTTTTTTGCTTTTTGCCTCCGGCGGCTCACAGGCACCGCCGGTAGGTGCGGGTGATCTCCCGCAGCTTGCCGGACACATAGGGGTTGAAGGCGTCCGCCCGCACCCGCCAGGACCAGTTGTGGTCCCCCACGGTACCGGGGGTGTTCATACGGGCGTCTCCCCCCAGCCCCAGCACGTCCTGCAGGGGGGCGATGGCCAGATAGCTGCCGGTGGACCAGGCCCCGGCGATGACGCCCCAGCCCAGCCCCTCGTCCTCCCGCAGGCGCAGATACCGGCGGGCAAAGGCGGCCTCCTCCGGCCCGGCCTCGTTGAGGAACTGGACGAAGGTGGGGGTGTCGTGGGTGCCGGTGTACACCACCGAGAAGGGCTGGCAGTTGTGGGGCAGATAGGCGCTCTCCCCGATGGGGTCGAAGGCAAAGACCATCACCTTCATGCCGGGGATCCCGCAGGTGCGCACAAACTCCAGGGCCTCCAGATCCAGGTTGCCCAGATCCTCGGCGATGAGCTCCAGCTTGGGCGCGGCGGTCTGGAGCAGATTCAGCAGATCCATCCCCGGCCCCTTCTTCCACTCCCCCTCCCGGGCGCTCTTGGCCCCGGCGGGCACCGACCAGTAGGTGTGGAAGGCCCGGAAGTGGTCGATGCGGATGGCGTCGTACAGCCGGGCGCACCAGAGGATCCGCTCCCGCCAGAAGGCGAAGACCCCGTGCCGGTTGTCCTCCCAGGCGTAGAGGGGATTGCCCCACAGCTGCCCGTCGGCGGTAAAGGCGTCGGGGGGCACTCCGGCCACGGCGGCCAGGCGGCCGTCCCCGTCCAGCTGGAACAGCTCCGGGTGGTAGTACACCTCGGCGCTGTCGGCGGACAGGTAGAAGGGCACGTCCCCCATGATGCGCACATGCCGCTGATTGGCGTAGGCCTTCAGGGCGAACCACTGGCGGTAGAAGGTATCCTGGAGGAAGGTGTGGAAGGCCACCCGCTCCGGGTCGGGCCTGGCGTCCTCGGGCCACTGGTCCGGGGTCCCCTCATACTTGTCGTGGAGGGCGGCAAACTGGGCGTACTCCTGGATCCAGGGCAGGTGGTGCTCCTCCGGGGCCGACTCCTGCACGGTGAGGGAGCGGCGGAAGGCCAGCTCCAGCAGGTCCATCCGGGTCTCGTGGAGGAAGGCGTAGTCCACCCGGTCGGGGGTGTCCCGGCGGGCGGAGTCCAGCTCCTGATTGGTGAGCAGGCCCTCGGCGGCCAGCTCGTCCAAATCGATGAGGAAGGGACTTCCGGCAAAGGCGGAGGGGGACATGTAGGGGGAGCTGCCGTGCCCCGGGGGGACCAGGGGCAGGATCTGCCAGTAGGTCTGACCGGAGTCGGACAAAAAGTCTACAAAACGGCGGGCGGGCGCTCCCAGAGAGCCGATGCCATAGGGCCCCGGCAGGGAGGAGACGGCCAGCAGCACGCCGCTGAAACGGGCATCATACATGGGAAACAGTCTCCTTTCAGGGGGTTACACGCCCGGCTTTGCCGGGCGATATGTTATAGTATAGCAGAAAT
>CASEKM010000210.1 GCA_949288405.1 uncultured bacterium
AAAAGCTCAGGACCCGGAGGATGTTCCTCCGGGTCCTGTTTTGTCATACAGCAGGCCGCCGGCAAAGCCGGCGGCCTGCTCGAGGTTATGTGTCCTCCAGCAGCTTGTTCAGCTCCCGCATGAAGGTATTGATGTCCTTGAACTGGCGGTACACCGAGGCGAAGCGCACATAGGCCACCTCGTCCACCTTTTTCAGCCGCTCCATCACCAGCTCGCCGATCTCGGCGGAGCTCACCTCCCGCTCCATCTCATTCTGGAGCACCTGTTCGATCTCGGTGACGATCTCCTCCAGGGTGTTGATGGACACCGGCCGCTTTTCACAGGCCCGGATCAGGCCGCTCATCACCTTGTTCCGGTCGAAGGACTGGCGGCTGCCGTCCTTTTTTACCACCACCAGGGGCAGGCTCTCCATCATCTCATAGGTGGTGAACCGCTTGTGGCAGGACAGGCACTCCCGGCGGCGGCGGATGCTGGCCCCCTCGTCGGCGGGGCGGGAATCCACCACTTTACTCTCCAGATAGCCGCAGTAGGGGCATTTCATGGCTGTGTACCTCCTGTATTTTTTCTCCGATCTGCTCCTTAGTGTACCACATTTTTCCCGCCGGCGGTAGTCCTAAATTTTCCGGGGCCCCTCGATTTTTCCTGGGGACGTGCTATAATAGAGCCAAACCGATGAATTGGGAGGGACCTTGCATGAACGACACCTTGAAGACCCTGCGGGAGCGCCGCAGCGTCCGCAGCTACCGCCCGGAGCAGATCAAGCCGGAGGAGCTGGACGCCATCCTGGAGGCGGGGGCCTGGGCCCCCTCGGGCATGGGCCGCCAGCCCGCCGTGATGGTGGCGGTCCAGGACCGGGAGACCATCGCCCGGCTCTCCGGCCTCAACGCGGAGATCATGGGCACACCGGGCTCCGACCCCTTCTACGGGGCCCCCACCGTGGTGGTGGTGCTGGCCGACCCCGCCGCCTCCACCTGGCTCCAGGACGGCTCCCTGGTGATGGGCAACCTGATGAACGCCGCCTGGTCCCTGGGGGTGGCCTCCTGCTGGGTCAACCGGGCCATGGAGACCTTCGACCGCCCCGAGGGGAAGGCGCTGCTGAAAAAGTGGGGCCTGCCCGAGACCCTGCGGGGAGTGGGCAACTGCATCCTGGGCTACGCCGCCGGGGATATCCCCGCCCCCAAGCCCAGAAAGGACGGCTATATCGTCCGGGTATGAGAAAACGGCTCCGCGCCCTGAGCGCGGAGCCGTTTTTTCACCCCGGGGGTGAATTTCAGCCCCAGGATCCCCACCAGCAGCAGGGCGGCGAAGAAGATGCGGGCGGCGGTGGCCGGCTCCTTAAAGAGCAGGATGCCCACGATCAGGGCCCCCAGGGCTCCGATCCCCGTCCACACCGCGTAGGCCGTCCCCAGGGGGAGCACCTTGGTGGCCTGGGCCAGAAAGACAAAGCTGACGATCATGCCCAAAATGGTGAGCACGGAAAATTTCAGGTCGGTGAACCCGTTGGAGAGCTTCATGCAGGTGGACCAGACCATCTCCATCGCCCCCGCGACGCATAAGCAGAGCCATGCCATTTTCATCATTCCTCCTAAGAACATAAAAAAATGCACTTACCGATGTATCTCCTAAGGCCTGCTGATACATCAATAAATGCGCGCTATCTACTCGGCAGCAGATAGACAAGCCATACTATAACCCAGTGAGGGGAAAAAGTCAATCCCCCATTTCACAGAACGGACCGGGAGGCGGCGGAAGGCCGCCTCCCGGTCCGGCGTCTGAGGGCTCAGCTGCTCTCCTTCTGCACTAGGGTCCAGGGGGCCAGCTGGGACTGGCAGGGCTCCCCGGCGAACAGGCCCATGAGCAGCTCGGCCGCCATGCGGCCCACGTTGTGGGTGCCGTGGGACAGGGAGGTGATGCGGGGGGTGGTCATCTCGCTGTACTGACTGTTGTCAAAGCTGACCACCGCCAGGTCGCCGGGGATGGACACCCCCTGCTTGACCAGCTGGGCCACCAGGCGGCTGGCGATCTCATCGTTGTAGCACACCACCGCCGTGTAGTTTGCGGCCAGCCGCTCCAGGAAGCGCAGGCCGGCCCCGTCGGAGAACAGGGACTCCTTGGCCTCGGTGCTGTACCACAGGACCTGCTGGTCCTCGAAGGGCAGGTCCAGGGAGCGCAGGGCGTCGGCGTAGCCGGCGTAGCGCTGGTGGCCCTGGATGTCGTCGGTCTTGAAGATCCCGGCGATGTGCCGGTGGCCCCGCTGGTGGAGGTACTGGACCAGCATCCCGCCGCCGCCGTAGTTGTCGTCCAGCACGGAGAGGCTGCCGGTGAGCTCCGGATAGTTGCCGTTCATAAAGACCAGGGGGACCCCCCGGTCGATGAGACGCCGGTACAGGTCCAGGTTGGGGTTGGGCAGGCCGGTCTTGGTGCCCTCCACCAGGATCCCGTCCAGGGGGGACAGGTCCAGCAGGGTATTGAGCACCTTCCGCTCGTTGGACACCTGGTTCTGGGTGGCGAAGAGCAGGGGGGCGCTGTTGTGGTCGGACAGGACGTTTTCCACCTCCCGCAGGATGCTGGGGAAGATGTAGTCGCTGATATAGGTGGTGATGACCGCAATGGAGCGGCGGGGCAGGGGGGCGGGCTTGGACAGGTCCCGGATGTGGGAGCCGCTGCCCTGCCTGCGCTCGATCAGCCCCTCGGAGGCCAGCAGGGCCAGGGCCTGCCGCACCGTCTGGCGGCTCACCTGGAACTGCTGGCACAGCAGCTGTTCGGTGGGCAGCAGCATCCGCTTTTGGTAGACGCCGTCCAGGATATCCGCCCGCAGGGTGTCCGCCACCATCTGATATTTAGGAGCCATAGACAACTCCCTCCAGTCGTGGATTCGGTTGTCACCAGCATAGCATATTTGTATGTGGATTTCAATACAATTTCAGGATTTGTATGGAGAAAAGCAAAAGAAAAATCGTGCAGGAGGGAAAATGTGGAAGGGCACCCTCCAAATTGCCTTCACATTGTCTTTGCTTTTTTTGTGGAATCCATCAAAAAAGGCCGGGAGAAAACTGTAAAAAACTGGCTGTTGTCACTTTTCACAAAGAACTTTTAACATTTGGTTAACAAAGTTTGCTTTTCTATTTCGGGAAAAATGTTATAAAAAATACCAATATTATCGAATTAAAACAACGAATATAGAAAACTCACAAAATTGTATCATTTTTTGAGGGGACCTTTGACACGATTTGTATTGGCTGTATAGTCAAAGTTGAAAATGTTACGAACAAATTATTGACAGGGCGGCCCGCAAGGGGTATACTTCGGTCAAGAAGTTCGGACAACCCCTCGCAGCGGAGCATGGATCAGATGTTGTTCGGACTTGATTCTGGAAAATCGAAAAAAGGAGCGATTCAGAATGAAAAAGAAAGTTCTTGCCCTGACCCTGGGCCTGACCATGGC
>CASEKM010000211.1 GCA_949288405.1 uncultured bacterium
ACGGCGGCGGAGGTGTCGTTGCTCCCCGCGCCGGCGATGACCTTCACCCGGTGGTTGACCCGCTTGACGCAGTACTCCACCACGGCGATGTGCTCCCGGATGGTCATGGTGGCCGACTCGCCGGTGGTGCCGCACACGCAGATGGCGTCCACGCCCCCCTCGATCTGGCTGTCGATGAGGCGGCCGAAGGCGTCGTAGTTGATGTTTCCGTTGGCGTCAAAGGGGGTGGCGATGGCCACGCAGTTGCCGGTAAAGACAGGAGTTCGCATAGAAAACACCCTTTCTTAAATTTTAGAGTAGAGAGTGAAGAGTGGAGAGTGAAGATGCCGTATCATGGCAGCCACTGCTTCACACCCTTCACTTCAGGTATTGGAAAAGAGCTTGTGGTTGAGAGAAGAGCGGAGAAAAGCGGACTCTCCACTCTTCTCTCTCAACTCTCCACTCTTACTTCGCCTGGATATACCCCTCGGCGCACAGCAGCTCGGCCAGCAGGACTGCGCCGCCGGCGGCGCCCCGGAGGGTGTTGTGGCTCAGGCCCACGAACTTGTAGTCGTACTGGCTGTCGGGGCGCAGGCGGCCCAGGGAGATGGCCATGCCCCCCTCCAGATCCCGGTCCAGGCGGGTCTGGGGCCGGTCGGGCTCCTCAAAGTAGTGGAGGAACTGCTTGGGGGCGGAGGGGAGCTCCAGCTCCTGGGCGCGGCCCTTGAAGCTGGCCCAGTCGGCCTTGATCTGCTCCATGGAGGGCTTCTTGCCCTCCTGGAACTTCACGAACACGGCGGCCATGTGGCCGTCCAGGCAGGCCACCCGGAAGCACTGGGCGGTGATGGCGGGGCCGGCGGCGTTGACGATCTTGCCGTTCTCCACGTGGCCCCAGATCTTCAGGGGCTCCTGCTCGCTCTTCTCCTCCTCGCCGCCGATGTAGGGGATCACGTTGTCCACCATCTCGGGCCAGCGCTCGAAGGTCTTGCCCGCGCCGGAGATGGCCTGATAGGTGCACACCAGGGCGCGCTCGATGCCGTACTTCATCAGGGGGTGGAAGGCGGGGGCGTAGGACTGGATGGAGCAGTTGGACTTGACGGCGATGAAGCCCCGCTGGGTGCCCAGGCGCTTGCGCTGGGCGGCAATGACCTCCAGGTGCTCCGGGTTCATCTCGGGCACCACCATGGGCACGTCCTCGGTCCAGCGGTGGGCGGAGTTGTTGGACACCACCGGGCACTCGGCCTCATCTCGGGCACCACCATGGGCACGTCCTCGGTCCAGCGGTGGGCGGAGTTGTTGGACACCACCGGGCACTCGGCCTTGGCGTACCGCTCCTCCAGAGCGCGGATCTCGTCCTTCTTCATGTCCACGGCGCAGAAGACAAAGTCCACCATGCCGGCGATCTTCTCCACATCCTCCTCGGCGTTGAGGACCACCAGGTTTTTGGCCTCCTCCGGGATGGGGGTGGTCATGGCCCAGCGGGCCTTTACCGCCTCCTCATAGGTCTTGCCCGCAGAGCGGGGGCTGGCCGCGATGACGGTGAGCTGGAACCAGGGGTGGTTCTCCATCAGAGTGACGAAGCGCTGACCCACCATGCCGGTCCCGCCGATCACGCCTACTTTGTACTTTTTCATGTTCAACAACCTCCATAACGCTTCGGGCCATTCTATGGTCCCTTGGAATATTCGGTGTCCGCCGGAAACGGCTCCGAAAAAAAGAAATCAGCGGCTTTTCAAGCGGCTGATTTTGTACTATAATGTCATCTGTAGTCCGGCAGGACCGCACATGACAAAATATTCACAAAAGCAGACAGCGCTCCACCGGAAACCGCCCGGTGACAGTCGCAGAGCTGTTGACCCGGCGACCAGGGCCTCTTGTTCCGGTACAAGAAAACCCTTCGGCGGCCTTCCCTTTTGGCGTGGATGGACGGGAACCGGCTCCCTGGCCACGCTGACTCATGTTGGCCGCGACCTCTATCTTGCAAAGATAAATTTATCCTACCATGTTTGCCGGTGGGTGTCAAGAGAGCGCTTCACAAGAAATGGAGAAATAGGAGACATGATGAGACGATTTTTTCTGCGGTGTGCCGCGGCGGCGCTGGCGGCGGTCCTGACCCTCCCCCCCGCCCTGGCGGCGGAGCGGGACAGCGAGATGGTCCGGGTGGGCCTGGCCTACGGCAGCGGCGCCCTGGCCAGCGCCAATCTGGAGAACAACACCGGCTATGGCTCCGGCTACCGGCTGGGCTACTTTGACGGGGACCTGGACTTTGTGGAACTGGCCCGGACAGATGAGGACGAGACCCAGCTCACCATGCTGAAAACCCAGAACACCTGGGTCAACGGCTCCTCCTACGCCGGCTCCGACAACGGCGGCGACGTGATCGGCTGCTACCACGTGCTGGTGGAGGAGGGCCTGCGCTCCTACAGCCAGGCCGCCCGGGAGGCGGAGGCGTACCGGGACGGCTTTGTGGCCTGGATCGACGGGGACTATCAGGTGCGGGCGGGGGCCTACCCCACCGAGGCGGAGGCGGAGGACGCCGCCTGGGACCTGGACGGCGAGGTGGTGGGCACCAGCTCCTACGCCGTCAACGTCACGGTCACCGGCACGGACCAGATCCTGTTCCAGTTTGACGGCGGAGCGGACACGGCCCTGGGGGTCATGCCCGACGTCACCGGGGCGGACACGGTGCGCACCTGGTTCAAGGGCTACCGGTACCACGGCGGTTTCCGCTATGAGCGCATCGGCGGCGGCGATCTGACGGTGGTGAACATCGTGGACCTGGAGACCTATATCAAGGGGGTCGTCCCCTATGAGATGAGCAACAGCTGGCCCCTGGAGGCCCTGAAGGTCCAGGCGGTGTGCGCCCGCAGCTACGCCTATATCAACATCCAAAGCAGCAAGCACACCTCCTACCACTTCGATGTGTGCAATACCTCCGACTGTCAGGCCTACTACGGCGCCGGGACCGACCGCGCCAGCTATCAGTCCAACGACCGCACCGACCGGGCGGTGGACGAGACCGCCGGGGAGTACGCCTGGTACGACGGACAGGTCATCGAGGCCTTCTACTCCTCCAGCCACGGCGGGGCCAGCGAGAGCGTATACAATGTGTGGGGCTCCTCTCTGGAGCAGTACCCCTATCTGTGCGGGGTCAGCGACCCCTATGAGGCCGATGTGGCCGGCCAGAACTCCTACTCCTCCTGGACGGTGTCCTACACCGGCTCCGAGCTGGCCCGGCGGCTGGCCGACCGGGGCTATGACGCCTCCAGCGGCGTCCAGTCCATGACCCTCACCTACTCCGACCTGGGCAATGTGATCCAGGTGCGGGTCAACTACCAGGACGGCGGCAGCGACACGATCAAGCCCGTCAGCATGCGCAGCGCCTTCGGCCTCCCCTCCATCCGCTTCACCGTCAACGGGCAGGAGGCCTCCTCCGGCGGCGGCAGCTCCGGCTACGGCGGCCTCACCGTCAACGGGAGCGCCTCCCTGGACGCCCAGGGCACCTATACCGTCATCAGCGGCTCTGGAGCCCAGAGCCAGATCTCCCTGGACCAGCTGTACACCATCAGCGGCTCCGGCACCATCGTCCCCGCGGAGGAGTACGGCGCAGCGGCGGCCCCTGAGACCCCCTCCGGCACCCAGGTGACGGTGCGGGGCGGCAGCTACACCTTCCAGGGCTCCGGCTACGGCCACCAGCTGGGCCTGAGCCAGTACGGCGCCATGGCCATGGCGGAGCGGGGCTTCTCCTACGACGAGATCATCGAATTCTACTTCCCCGGTACATACGTCCGGTAAATTTACAGCAAGAAAGGCGAAGGACACTTGAAAACATCCGATTTTAACTTTGAACTCCCGGAGGAGCTCATCGCCCAGACCCCTCTGGAGCGGCGGGACGCCTCCCGGCTGATGGCACTGGACAAGGTCACCGGGGCCGTCTCCCACCACCACTTCTATGACCTGCCCCAGTTTCTCCGCCCAGGGGACTGTCTGGTACTGAACAACTCCCGGGTGCTGCCCGCCCGGCTCATCGGCCACCGCCTCCCCGGGGGCGGGGTGTGCGAGGTGCTCCTCCTCACCGACAAGGGGGACGGGGTGTGGGAGTGCCTGGTGCGGCCGGGGCGGAAGCTGAAGCCCGGGGCCCAGGTGGTCTTCGGGGACGGCAGCCGCCTCACCGCCACGGTGGAGGCGGAGGTTTCCGGCGGCAACCGGCTGGTGCGCTTCCACTACCAGGGCATCTTCCTGGAGATCCTGGAGGAGCTGGGCAAGATGCCCCTGCCCCCTTATATCAAGGCGGAGCTCCAGGACAATGAGCGCTACCAGACCGTCTACTCCAAGATCAACGGCTCCGCCGCCGCCCCCACCGCCGGCCTCCACTTCACCCCGGAGCTTTTAAGGCAGGTAGAGGAGATGGGGGTGAAGCTGTGCTACGTCACCCTCCACGTGGGCCTGGGCACCTTCCGCCCGGTGAAGGCGGAGGACATCTCGGAGCACGAGATGCACTCGGAATACTGCATGATCTCCGCCGACGTGGCCCGGACCATCAACGAGACCAAGAAAAACGGCGGCCGGGTGATCTGCGTGGGCACCACCTCCTGCCGCACCATCGAGAGCTTCGCCCAGGAGGACGGGACGCTGCAGGAGTCGGCGGGG
>CASEKM010000212.1 GCA_949288405.1 uncultured bacterium
CTACTTTGCCCATGGCGGCAAAGTAGGCAAAACGCCCCCGGGGACGGCTCCAGATGAGCACTTCGTGCTCATAGTCGCCTTTCCCCGGACCCCATTACGAGGGACGCTCTCCTGAAAGGGGCAGAACATTTCCGGCGCGCAAAATCAGGAGTGCTTGGGTACTACCCCGTCCGGCCCCACTGGGGGCCTGAGCGGAAAGAAAATTGGGACTGGTGCGGTTCCGCTTCTGCGCCTGCGGGGTACTCATAGCCTTTTCGTGGCTCAGGCCGGGTCGGTCTTGTCCCGGTCCAGCCAGACAATGTACTCCAGCACATTATAATCCGGGTCCATGAAATACAGCCACCGCTCAGAGCCGGGGAGACAATGTACTCCAGCACATTATAATCCGGGTCCATGAAATACAGCCACCGCTCAGAGCCGGGGATTTCGTTGGGGCCGTCCAGAATGGGGATTCCGTTCTCCTGAAGGGTCCGAATGACCTGGTCCATATCTTCCGTCTCAAAGCAGAGATGCGGACAATAGGGCCGCTGGGGCATTGTAGGCTCATATGGGACGCCAATCGTCTCAATCAGCTCCAACCGAGCGCCGTGATAGGACAAAAAGGCACCTTTCTCGCCGAACTTTTCAGATCCGCAATAAAACAAGAATCGAAACTCTAGCTTTTCGGTGTAAAATTTGATTGCATCTTCTAAATTCCGCACTCGAAACGCGCCGTGGTCGTATGCCATAAATCATCCCACCCTTTTCTTCAGAATTAGAACCCGGGCCGGCCGGATCTCCGGCCGGCCCGGGCAGTTGATGGTTGCTCGGTTGGGGAATCGCCTTAGTTGGCGTCCTCCACGCCAGCGACAAAGTAGTTCATGGTGCCGGTGATGACGGAGTCCTCCACGGAGGGGCCGCCGGCGGCCACGATCTCCACAGGCTCGGCGTCCACCACCTCGCCGTCCACCAGCTCCTTGCCGTCGGTCATCAGGGGGGCGGCCTCCTGCTCGATGCTGGCGGTGCCGTCCTCGTTGATGGTGATGTGCAGCTTGGTGCCGGTGAACACGTCCCACTCGCCGGAGACGATCAGGTCGGTGACCGCGTCAATGGCCGCCTGAGTGCCGGGGGCCACGGTGGCCTCGTTCAGGGGGGAGACGCCCACGAAGTTCTCCTTCAGGCCGCCGTAGTAGGCCTGTCCGCCCATGGCGTCCACGAAGTTCTCGGCGCCGCCGCAGGTCATGGCGGCCTCGATGGCGGTGTGGTAGTACACGTTCCAGTTCCAGATGGCGGCGGTCAGGTGGGCCTGGGGGGCGTCGGCGGTCATGTCGGAGTTATAGCCGCAGCCGAACACGCCGGCGTCCTGAGCGGCGATCTGGGGCTGAGCGGAATCGCAGTGCTGGGAGATGACGCCGCAGCCGAAGGACTGGATCAGCTCCTTGGCGAAGGCGGACTCGTTCACCTCGTCGGCCCAGGCGCCCAGCTCCTTCACATACACGGTGGCGTCGGGGTTGACGGCCTGCACGCCCAGGGCGAAGCCGTTGATGCCGGAGGAGGTCTCGGCGTACTGGCGGCCGTAGGCGGCCACGAAGCCGATATTGTTGTTGCCGGTCTCCAGGCTCTTCAGACCGGCGGCGATGCCGGCCAGATAGCGGGCCTGGTAGGCGCGGCCGAAGTAGTTGTTGAAGTTGGTCTCATTGGACATGTAGCCGGTGGCGTGGGAGAAGATCACGTCGGGCCACTCCTCCGCCTTGTCGGCCATGGCCTGCATGTAGCCGAAGGAGATGCCGAAGATGATGTCGCAGCCCTCGCCCACCAGGTTGTCCACAGCGGTGGACACGGCGTCATAGTCCTCCTTCACGTTGTCCTGGATGGCCAGCTGAGTGTCGGGGTCCAGGCCCAGCTCCTCCATGGCGGTGGTGATGCCGTGGTGGTGGGCATAGGTGTAGCCGGCGGTGTCGCTGCGGCTGTTGATGTAGATGGCGCCCACCTTGAAGTCGGACGGAGCCGCCGCGCTGGCGTCGCCGGAGCTGCTGCCCGCGGAGCCGGCGCTGGAGCTGTCGCCGCCGCAGGCGGCCAGGCCCAGGGTCATGCCCATGGCCAGGATCAGTGCGAGAATTCTCTTCTTCATTCCGAAGATTCCTCCTTTTCTCATTTCGGTTCGTTTCAATGGGTTCTTCCTTCTATATTAAAACCGCCTGGAGCGGTTTTAATCCACAAACTCCACGCCGGTCTCTTCACTCATGGATTTGACCCGGGCCAGGGATTCGATCCGCAGGCCCTCCGCCCGCAGGCGGTCGCCGCCGGGCTGGAAGGCCTTCTCGATGACGATGCCGGCCCCCACCAGCTCCGCGCCGGAGTCCTTCACCAGCCGGGCCAGCCCCTCCAGGGCGGCGCCGTTGGCCAGGAAGTCGTCGATGAGCAGCACCTTGTCCCCCGGGCCCAGGAACTCCTTGGCCACGATCACGTCGTAGACCTTCCCGTGGGTGAAGGACTGCACCTTGGTGGTGTACACGTCCCCGGCGATGTTCTTGGTCTGGCTCTTCTTGGCAAAGATCACGGGGCAGTGGAAATACTCCGCCGCCACACAGGCGATGCCGATGCCCGAGGCCTCGATGGTGAGGATCTTGTTCACTTCACAGCCGGCAAAGCGGCGCTTGAACTCCTTGCCCATCTCCTGAAACAGCTCCACGTCCATCTGGTGGTTCAAAAAGCTGTCCACCTTCAGCACGTCGGTGCCTTTAACCTTGCCGTCCCGGCGGATCCGCTCCTTTAAAAGTTCCATTTCTTTTCTTCCCCTTCCTCCGCCCGCCCGGACTGCCGGCATCTGCCGGAAAAGAACGGCGTGGCCCGGAAGATGCGGGCCACGATCGAGGGCGATACAGTATTATTCTACCTAATTCCGCCCTATTCTGCAATCCTTTTTTCGCCCTTCGGGAAAATTTTTCTTCCGCCGGCGTCCCCTTCCTGTAAAGCAATTTCCTTTACACTTGCCTCCCGTTTCCTCCATCCAGCCCAGCAAGAATTTCCCTGGAAAATTCTAGCCGCTCCTCGACGGCCTTCGCCCTTTTATTTTCCATTATATGGTAAACTATAGGCAGAACTTCTATTTCATGCAAAGGAGGCCCGACTGATGCAGCTGCTGCGTAAAAAAGGGATGCTGGACAGCAACCGGGTGCTGTTCCTTCCTGTGGACGCCATCTCCCCCAACCCGGATCAGCCCCGGCGCGTCTTCCCCCAGCACGAGCTGGAGGAGCTGGCCGCCTCCATCCGCGCCCTGGGCCTGCTCCAGCCCCTCACCGTCCGCCGGGGGGAGCAGGGCTGGGAGCTGGTGGCCGGGGAGCGCCGCCTGCGGGCGGCCAAGCTGGCCGGGCTCACGGAGGTCCCCTGCCTCTCCCTCCAGATCGACAGCCAGCGCTCCTCCCTGCTGGCTCTGGTGGAGAACCTCCAGCGGAAGGACCTGGACTTCTGGGAGGAGGCCCTGGCCCTGGACCGGCTCATCTCCACCTACCACCTGTCCCAGGAGGAGGCCGCCCGGCGGATCGGCAAGAGCCAGTCCGCCGTGGCCAACAAGCTCCGCCTGCTAAAGCTGCCCTGTGCTGTGCTGGAGCGCCTCCGGGACGCGGGGGCCACCGAGCGCCACGCCCGGGCCCTTCTCCCCCTGGGGGACCCCCGCCTTCAGGCCCAGGCGGCGGAGCTTATTTTAAAGGAGAAGCTCACGGTGGCCCAGACCGAGGCCCTGGTGGACCGGCTCCTCCACCCCGCCCCGCAG
>CASEKM010000213.1 GCA_949288405.1 uncultured bacterium
GCCGGAGCACTGGCTGATGGCCTGCTCGTGGGAGAACACCTCCCGGATGTCCTCCAGCTTGGTGCCGTGCTTGGCCAGCAGATTGTGGCTCACCTTCAGACGGGCGGAGCGGACGATGGAGAAGTTGTGCCGGGTCATCAGGTCGTAGATGGCGTTCACCGAGCCGGCGGTGCTGTTCTCAATGGGCAGGATGCCGTACTGGCACATGCCGGTCTCCACCGCCTTGAACACATGCTCGAAGGTGTTGAAGTAGAGGATGGAGGGGGCCTTGAAGATGCTGTCGCAGGCGATCTGGGAGTAGGCCCCCTCGATGCCCTGGCAGGCCACCACGGCCCGCTGAGGGAACAGCTCCGGGGTGGTATCCAGGGCCTTGCGGATGGCGGCGTATACCTGGGACTGGACGCCGCTGCACTGGTTCTGATAGGAGCGGCCGGCCGCCAGGATGGAGCGGAACACCGACTCCGTGTACTCGGCCAGCTCCTCGCCGGCCTGTTCCCCCACTTTGGCCAGCAGGGCCCGCTCCCGGCCCGCGTCCAGGGTGGGCATGCTGTGCGCCTTTTTATAGGCGGCGATGTCCCTGGACACGTTCATGCGCTGTTTGAACAGGTCCACCAGCTGGGCGTCGATGGAGTCGATCTGGCCCCGCAGTTCCTTTAAATCCTCGCTCACGGTGCATTCCTCCTTGTATTTTTATCATTCAATATTTTGATTCGTTATGAAAAATAGGGAAATAACCCCTTAAATCTGGTCAGCATTCCGGTCCAGCAGGGCGTCCAGCAGCACCAGGGCGGCCACCGCCTCCACCACCGGCACCGCCCGGGGGACGATGCAGGGGTCGTGGCGGCCGGTGATCTGAAGCTCGGTCTCCGACTCTGTGGAGAGGCGGACGGTGCGCTGCGTCTGGGCGATGGACGGGGTGGGCTTGAAGGCGGCCCGGAACAGAATGGGCATGCCGTCGGAGATGCCCCCCAGGATGCCCCCCGCGTGGTTGGTCTGGGTGCGGACGGCGCCGCCCTCCATGACAAAGGGGTCGTTGTGCTCCGAGCCCTTCATCCGGGCGGCCTCAAAGCCGGCGCCGAACTCCACCCCCTTCACCGCGGGGATGGCGAACAGGGCGGCGGCAAGCTGGCCCTCCAGGCCCTGGAACATGGGGCTTCCCAGTCCCACCGGCACCCCCTGGACAATGCACTCCACCACGCCGCCCACCGAGTCCCCCGCCTCCCGGGCCTGGAGGATGGCGGCGCGCATGTGCTCCCCGGCCTGCGCCTCCAGCACTGGGAAGGAGGCCCGCTTTACCTCATCCAGCACCTCCAGGGGCTCCCCCAAGGGCTGAAAGGGCCGGTCCTCCGCATTGGCGATGGAGCGGATGTGGGCCCCGATGTGGATGCCCCGGCGAGCCAGAATCTGGAGTGCAATGCCCCCGGCGACGCACAGGGGGGCGGTGAGCCGGCCGGAGAAGTGGCCGCCCCCGGCCACATCCTGAAAGCCCCGGTACTTTACCTGAGCGGTGTAGTCGGCGTGGGCGGGGCGGGGCTTGTCCCGCAGCTCGCTGTAGTCCTTGGAGCGGGTGTTGGTGTTGCGGATGACGGCGGCCAGGGGGGCCCCGCAGGTGCGGCCCTCCGCCAGCCCGCACAAGATCTCCGGCACGTCCCCCTCCTTCCGGGGGGTGGAGGTGCTGTCCCGGCCGGGGGCCCGGCGCTGGAGGAAGGTCTGGAGCTTGTCCAGGTCCACGGCCTCCCCGGCGGGCAGGCCGTCCACCGCCACCCCGATGGCCGGGGCGTGGGACTGGCCGAACACAGAGATGTGGATGTGCTTACCCCAGTACGAGGCCATGGACCTCCCCTCCTAACTGTACAAAGTGATCCCAAAATTCCGGGTAGGATTTTTTGACGCACTCCGCGCCCAGGAGCTCTGTGGGCTTCCGGGCGTAGGCGGCGCACACGGCGGCCATCATGGCGATGCGGTGGTCGTTGGCGCAGTCCACCCTCCCGCCGCCGGGCAGCTGATCCATTCCCCAGACGGTGAGGGAATCCGGCCCCTCCTCCGCCCGGCCCCCCAGGGCCCGGAGGGCGGCGGCCACTGTGGACAGCCGGTCGCTCTCCTTCATCCGCAGCCGGGCGGCGTGGGAGAACACCGTCTTCCCCGCCCGCACGGCGGCCATGGCCGCCAGGGGGGGCAGCAGGTCGGGGCACTGGGACACGTCCAGCTCCACGTCCCCCGGCCTGGCCAGCTTCCAGTAGTCCAGGGCAATCTCCCGATCCCCCTGCTTAGAATCCATGTTCAGTCCCTGGAGCTGCACCTGGCCACCGGAAAAATTAGCGGCGTACCAGAAGGCGGCCTGGGACCAGTCGGCCTCCACAGTGAACTCCCGGCTCTGATAGCGCTGGTTTCCGGGGACATGGAAGCCCTTCTCTCCCTCCTCCACCTGAATTCCAAACTGTCTTAGCACGTCCAGGGTCAGCTCCACATACCCCCTTGACTCCAGGGGGGTGGTGAGGATCAGGCCGCTGTCCCCCTCCAACAGGGGGAGGACGAACAGCAGGCCGGTGATAAACTGGCTGGACACATTCCCCGGCAGGCGGTACTCTCCGGGGTCCAGGGCCAGGCGGTCATATCCCCGCCCGCCATTGACCGTGAGGACGCCCTTTTCCAGCTTCCAGGAGATCCCCTTCTCCCGGAATAGATTCTCGTAGGGGGTCAGGGGCCGCTCCATGAGCCGGCCCCGGCCGGTGAAGGCGGCCTCCCCCTGGACCAGCAGGGCCACAGGGATCAAAAACCGCAGGGTGGAGCCGCTCTCCCCGCAGTCCAGCGCGGCGTAAGGGGGGGCGGCAACGACGCCGTTTCCCAGGCCATGGACCCGGAGCTTTCCCGCCTCCAGCTCCTCCATCCCGGCCCCCAGGGCGGACAGGCACCGGCGGGTAGCCCGGATGTCCTGGGAATCCGCCAGGTTGGAGACAACGCTGATCCCCCCGCTGAGGGCGGCGGCAATGAGGGCCCGGTGGGCGATGGATTTGCTGGGGGGCGGGGTGACGGTCCCGCTCAGATGGGCGGGGGAGATGGTCAGGTTCATACCGGCTCCTCCAGCAGGGCCAGCAGCTCCGCCTTGGGCATTTTGTGGCGGACCGCGTGTCCCAGCTCCTCCAGCACCACCAGGGCGATGTCGTCTCCCATGCCCTTCTTGTCCCGGCCCACGGCGGCGGCGTAGTCCTCCTGGGAGCAGGAGATCTCCGTGGGCAGGTCCAGGGCGGCCAGGGCGGCGGCGATGGTTCCGGGCACCTCCGCCGGGGTGATCCCCAGGTCCACCCCCAGCCGGGCGGCCAGCACCATCCCGGCGGCCACCGCCTCCCCGTGGGTCCAGGTCTCATAGCGGCCCGCCAGCTCATAGGCGTGGCCCAGGGTGTGGCCGAAGTTGAGCAGCATCCGACG
>CASEKM010000214.1 GCA_949288405.1 uncultured bacterium
CAGGGCCGGGGCTGTCCGGTGGACTGGAA
Organism: uncultured bacterium; assembly: GCA_949288405.1. Classification (GTDB taxonomy): domain Bacteria; phylum Bacillota; class Clostridia; order Oscillospirales; family Oscillospiraceae; genus Lawsonibacter. The sequence goes on from CASEKM010000214.1 coordinate 30, forward strand.
CGAGAACGAACAGAAGTACAACTGGGAGCTGGTGTTCTGCGAGCTGTACGCCGGCGGCAAGTACGGCAGCAGCGGGGACAACTACGAGTACTCCCTGGGCCTGAACGGCCTGGGCTCCTGCGCCACCCAGTATGCCAGCGCGTATATGGATGTGGATGTGTGGCGGGACGGCTTCCACTATTCTCTCCACTTTGAGAAGGGGGAAAACGTGGGCGGGCTGAAAAAGGAACCCACCGACCGGGGCAAAAAGACCGGCTCCACCATCCGCTGGAAGCCCGACCTGGAGGTGTTCACCGACATCAGCATCCCGGTGGACTACTACGCCGACGTGCTCAAGCGCCAGGCGGTGGTCAACGCCGGGGTCACCTTCCGCTTCCGGGAGGAGACCGCCCCCAACAAATTTTCCATCACCGATTTCAAGTATGAAAACGGCATCCTGGACTATGTCACCGAGCTGGCCGGAGAGGACTCCCTCACCCAGCCGGTGTTCTGGCAGACCGAGCGGAAGGGCCGGGACCGGGCGGACAAGCCGGAGTACAAGGTGAAGCTGTCAGTCTCCTTCTGCTTCTCCAACAAGGTGTCTGTCATCGAACACTACCACAACTCCTCCTGGCTGGAGCACGGGGGCTCCCCGGAGAAGGCCATGAAGTCGGCCTTCGTCTCCGCCATTGACGCCTATCTGAAGCAGCAGAGCAAGTATCAGAAGAACGAGTCCAAGATCACCTTCAACGACATCCAGGACGCCCTGGTGCTGGTGTCCAACAACTTCTCCACCCAGACCTCCTATGAGAACCAGACCAAGAAGGCCATCAACAACAAGTTCGTCCAGGAGGCCATGACCGAGTTCCTCCGGTCCCAGCTGGAGGTCTACTTCATCGAAAATCCCCTGGACGCCCAGAAGATCGCCGAGCAGGTCCTTATCAACAAGCGCTCCCGGGAAACGGCGGAGCGCACCCGGCTGAACATCAAAAAGAAGCTCACCGGGTCCATGGACATCTCCAACCGGGTGCAGAAGTTTGTGGACTGCCGCACCAAGGACGTGTCCAAGCGGGAGCTCTACATCGTGGAGGGCGACTCCGCCATGGGGGCGGTCAAGCTCAGCCGGGACGCGGAGTACCAGGGCATTATGCCCGTCCGGGGCAAGATCCTCAACTGCCTGAAGGCGGACTACGGCAAGATCTTCAAGAGCGACATCATCACCGACCTGCTGAAGGTGCTGGGCTGCGGGGTGGAGGTAAAAGACAAGCATGTGAAGGACCTGTCCGCCTTCGACCTGGACAACCTGCGGTGGAACAAAATCGTCATCTGCACCGACGCCGACGTGGACGGCTTCCAGATCCGCACTCTGATCCTCACCATGCTCTACCGCCTCACCCCCACCCTGATCCAGGAGGGGTATGTGTATATCGCCGAGTCCCCCCTGTACGAGATCACCTGCAAGGAGAAGACCTGGTTTGCCTACTCCGACAAGGAGAAAAACGACATTGTAGCCTCTCTGGAGGGGAAAAAGTACGACATCCAGCGCTCCAAGGGCCTGGGCGAGAACGAGCCGGACATGATGTGGCTGACCACCATGAACCCGGAGACCCGGCGGCTCATTAAGGTCATGCCCGAGGACGTGGCGCGCACCGGGCAGATCTTCGACCTGCTGCTGGGGGACGATCTCCAGGGGCGGAAGAATCACATCGCGGACAACGGGTATAAATATCTGGAGCTGGCGGATATTTCGTAAGAAATCCGCTTCCTGTTTCAAAAATAAATTGTCAGTAGCACCGCCATATGCGGCGGCACCCAGGCGCAGTTTGCTGGATGAAAGGAGAACCGGCATATGAAACGGAGCTTTTGGCCCATCTTATCCATCTTTTTGGCAGCAGTTTGCGCCGCGCTCTTTTTTCTCTGGCGTGGAGCGGCAGCGGAGTACCGCATGGAAGATTTGCGCCTCCACGGTATGATACATGCTCACACCCGGTTCTCTGATTATCTGGACAGTGGAGAGGAAGGGGATTATTGGTACGGCACCGCGGAATTTCAGACTATGGTCGACTGCGCAATGGCCGAAAATTTGAACGGCACGACCGACGCCAATGCGGCAGCCGGCATCCTGATATACAGCTCAGAGCTGGCCCAAAGCCGCCTGAGAGACGTGTGTGCCATCCTGGAGACGTGCATGGCCCAGCCGGACAACACGGCCCAGTGGGAAATTTCTATGAACGAATTGCGACACCTGCTGGAAGAGGGCGCCTGACGGCGCGTCCGGGAGGCCACGCCCTACAGGAGACAGAAACTTTCAGAACTCAGGTTGGGCGCTGGAGCGGGCGGCCCAATGTGCCGCCTCTACGGACCTCATCCGCCCCGCTACGCTCGACCTTCCCCTAAAGGGGAAGGCACGGGCGGGTCACGGCCCCGCCCCTACGGTGGGAAAATGAACCTGACACGTTGGTTCGGAAAAGTCAGGCGTGGACGTGGAGCCGCAGAACTAGAAATTTTTGCTCACCCAGGCCCCAGTGGGCCGAAAGGAGAGGCAGACTGTCACTCAGATTTTGCGCGCCGGAAATGACGTACAGTCTCTCAGGAGAGCGCCCCCGTAATGGGGTCCTAGGGGACGGCGAATATGGGCGCGGAGCGCCCATCCTGAGCCGCCCCCTAGCGGTTCTTTGGTTACTTTCTGGGCGTCCAGAAAGTCACTCGCCGCCCGCAGGCGGCGAAACTCCCCTGCGAAAAATCACCGGAGCGGCGTGCCGGGTCGTTGTATCCTACGGAATAAGTAAAAGCTGAAAAGGCGGCGGGGGCAAGCCCCCGCCCTACATGGGTTCGGAAAGACGAGGTAGGCGACAAAACTCCCCTGCAAAATTTGAATTGATTGATATAAAAAGCATATTGCAGAAGAATAAGGACGGAATCAAATGCCAAAGAAGAAAAACCCCAACGAAAAACCAAAGGTTGAAAATTCCAACGTGATGGGCCTCCACGCCGAGGTGCTGGAGCAGCCCATCACCGAGACGCTGGAGCTCAACTACATGCCCTACGCCATGAGCGTCATCGTCTCCCGGGCCATCCCGGAGATCGACGGGTTCAAGCCCTCCCACCGGAAGCTGCTGTACACCATGTACGACATGGGCCTGCTGAACAAGCCCCGGACCAAGTCGGCCAACGTGGTGGGAGCCACCATGAAATTAAACCCCCACGGGGACGCAGCCATCTACGACACCATGGTCCGCCTCAGCCGGGGCTACGGGGCCCTGCTCCACCCCTTTGTGGACAGCAAGGGCAACTTCGGCAAGGTGTACTCCCGGGACATGGCCTGGGCGGCCAGCCGGTACACCGAGGTGCGGCTGGACCCCATCTGCGCCCCAACGTGCTGGTGTCCGCCAACCAGGGCATCGCCGTGGGCATGGCCAGCAACGTGTGCGGCTTCAACCTGGGGGAGGTATGCGACACCACCATCGCCTATCTGAAAAACCCGGACTGCGACCTGATGTCCACCCTGAAGGCCCCCGACCTGCCCACCGGCGGGCAGCTGATCTATGACCCGGCGGCCCTGGGGGAGATCTACCGCACCGGCCGGGGCTCCTTTAAGGTGCGGGCCAAGTGGCGGTATGTGAAGGGAGAAAACCTGATTGAGATCTATGAGATTCCCTACTCCACCACCTCCGAGGCCATCATGGACAAGGTGGCCGAGCTGGTGAAGGCGGGCAAGATCAAGGAGATCGCCGACATGCGGGACGAGACCGACCTGACCGGCCTGAAGCTGGCCATCGACCTGAAGCGGGGCACCGACCCGGACAAGCTCATGGCCAAGCTGTTCCGCCTCACCCCCCTCCAGGACAGCCAGTCCTGCAACTTCAACATTCTGATCGCCGGCATGCCCCGGGTGATGGGGGTGCGGGAGATCCTGGAGGAGTGGACGGCCTGGCGCTCGGACTGCGTGCGCCGCCGGGTGTACTTCAACATGAAGAAGAAGCAGGACAAGCTGCACCTGCTCAAGGGCCTGCAGCGGATCCTGCTGAACATCGACCGGGCCATAAAGATCATCCGGGAGACGGAGGAGGACGCCGAGGTGGTGCCCAACCTGATGATCGGCTTCGGCATCGACCAGGTCCAGGCGGAGTACGTGGCGGACATCCGCCTGCGGAACATCAACAAGGAGTATATCCTCAAGCGCACCCAGGAGGTGGGCGACCTGGAGGCGGAGATCGCCGACCTGGAGGCCACCGTCAACGACCCCAGGCGCATCCGAAAGATCATCATGGACGAGCTGGCCCAGGTGAAGAAGAAGTACGCCGCCCCCCGGCGCACCGAGATCCTCTATGACCTGCCCGACGACCAGGATCAGGGAGAGGAGGACGAGACCCCAGACTACCCGGTGCATCTCTTCCTCTCTCAGGAGGGATACTTCAAGAAGATCACCCCCCAGTCCCTGCGCATGAGCAGCGAGCAGAAATATAAAGAGGGGGACGGCCCCCTCCTGTACTGGGAGGGCACCAACCGGGACGAGCTGCTGGTATTTACCGACAAGCAGCAGTGCTACAAGACCCGCATGTCCGACTTCGACGACTCCAAGGCCAGCGTGCTGGGGGACTACCTGCCCACCAAGCTGGCCATGGAGCCGGAGGAGCGGGTGGTGTGGGCCTGTATCCCCGGGGACTACTCAGGCCAGCTGCTGTTCTTCTTTGCCAACGGCAAGGCCGCCCGGGTGGAGCTGTCCGCCTATCAGACCCAGACCCGGCGGAAGAAGCTCACCGGGGCCTACTCGGACAAGTCCCCCCTGGTGGGGGCCTTCCTCCTGCGGGAGGACCGGGAGCTGGCGGTGTACGCCAGCGACGGGCGCTGCATGGTGTTCCACACCGCCCTGCTGGCCCCCAAGACCACCCGCACCACCCAGGGGGTGAACGTGATGACCCTGAAGGCCAAGCGGTCGGTGGAGCGGGTGCTCCCCCTGGAGGAGACGGCCATCGTCAACGCCGCCCGGTACCGCGCCCGGAGCCTGCCGGTGGCCGGCGCCCTTTTGAAGGAGGACGACCGGGGGGAGAAGCAGCTCTCCCTGCTGGACGAGTAAGCGGGCGCCCCCGGCTTCCCCTGGAAGGCGGAAGCGGGGGCCTGTACGAGCATTTGTGAGAAGAAACGGATTGAGATGCGGGCGGACGCGGCCCGCGGGAAGGAGAACATGCGATGAGCGCATTGAAGAAGAAAAATTGGAAGCAGACGGCCAACGCCTATTTCTGGATCACAGTGGGGTCCATCCTGTACGGCTTCGTATTTGACTGGTTCTACACCCCCAACCTGATCGGCTACGGCGGCATCACCGGCGTGGGCCAGGTGGTCAACGCCTATATCCCCGTGATCCCCATCGGCCTGTT
>CASEKM010000215.1 GCA_949288405.1 uncultured bacterium
AAGTCCAGCATGTTACCCCTCCTTGTCGCCCTTCTGCCGGATGGTCAGCCGCACGGGGGTGCCCTCCAGGCCGAAGGTGGCCCGGATCTGGTTCTCCAGGTACCGCTGGTAGGAGAAGTGGAACAGCCGGGCGTCGTTGCAGAAGCAGACAAAGTGAGGGGGCTTGATGCCCACCTGGGTCATATAGTAGATTTTCAGCCGGCGGCCCTTGTCCGTGGGGGGCTGCACCCGGGCGGTGGCGTCGGCCAGGACGGAGTTGAGCATGCCGGTGGTGATGCGCATGGCCGCCTGGTTGTTGACATAGACGATCAGGTCGAAGAGCCGGTCCACCCGCTGCCCCGTCAGGGCGGAGATGAACACGATGGGGGCGTAGGTCATATAGCTTAAATCCCGCATCACGTCCTGGCGCATCTTGTCCATGGTCTTGCCGTCCTTCTCGATGGCGTCCCACTTGTTTACCACGATGATGCAGGCCTTCCCCGCTTCGTGGGCCAGGCCGGCCACCTTGGTGTCCTGCTCGGTGACCCCCTCCTGGGCGTCGATCATAATGAGGCACACGTCGCTGCGCTCGATGGCCATGGTGGAGCGCAGGACGGAGAATTTCTCGATCCGGTCGTCCACCTTGGACTTCTTCCGCATGCCGGCGGTGTCGATAAAGCAGAACTTACCCTTCTCATTTTCAAAGTAGCTGTCGATGGCGTCCCGAGTGGTGCCCGCCATGTCGGAGACGATGACCCGCTCCTCCCCCAGAATGCGGTTCACCAGGGAGGATTTGCCCACATTGGGCTTGCCGATAACGGCCACCTTGATCACGTCGTCGTCCTCTTCCTCCTGGTCCTCCGGGGGGAAGTACTGGAAGCAGGCGTCCAGCAGGTCACCGGTGCCGTGGCCGTGGACGGCGGAGACGGCGATGGGGTCGCCCAGGCCCAGATTGTAGAACTCATAGATGTCCGGGTTCTCCCGGCCGGTCTGGTCGGCCTTGTTCACCGCCAGCACCACCGGCTTGCCGGAGCGCAGGAGCATGTTGGCCACCTCCTGGTCGGAGGCGGTCATGCCCGTCTTGATGTCGCACACGAACACGATCACCGTGGCGTTGGCAATGGCGATCTCCGCCTGCTCCCGCATAAAGGACAGGATCTGGTCGTCGGTGCCCGGCTCGATGCCGCCGGTGTCCACCAGGTCGAAGACCCGGTTGCGCCACTCACAGGGGGCGTAGATCCGGTCCCGGGTCACGCCGGGGGTGTCCTCCACAATGGACAGCCGCCGGCCGCACAGCTTATTGAACAGCATGGACTTGCCCACGTTGGGCCGGCCCACGATGGCTACTAATGGCTTCATCATATCACGCTCTTTCCTGTCAGAGTGGAGAGTTAAGAGTGAAGATGTGGTGTCCGGCGCAGCCGGACGGTTTAAAATCATTCGCCCCAGGCGAATTCCATATCTCCACTCTCTACTCTTTACTCTTCACTCTATGGATTGTATTGATAGTATTCCGTCTCCTCCCGCAGCTGCACCTGCTCCATGGGAGGGACCTCCAGGCCGCACATGGCGTCCAGCAGTTCGTATCCGTCCTGGGCCACGGGGGTCACTGGCACGCCCAGCGCCCCCTCCACGTCGTCCAGGGACACGTCGTCCAGGAAGACCCGCTCCCCGTGGCGGAGCATGTTCTGGGGGATCAGCAGCCGCTGCCCCAGGGGCTTCCCTTTCAGCTGGGCGATCAGGTCGCCCCCGGTGACCAGACCGGCCACCGTGATGGTCTCCCCAAAGAAGTCGTTGCGGATGGGATAGACCGTCCCCTCCAGTTTACCACATTTTTCCCGGGCCAGACCTATCAATTTCGTTAAGAATGGGGCGGCGGACACGCCGGTGGCGATGGAGAAGGGGGTGGTCCCCGCCATCTCCTCCGGCTCCATCAGATCTAAGCCCCGGCGGAACTCCTGCTCCAGCAGGCGGAGCATCCCCACCCCGTTGTCCAGCTGGGTGAACTCCTCGTAAAAATCCTCCTGGGGGAGCGGCCGCCCGGCCAGCAGGTAGAACTCGTCGGAGCACCACACCAGGGAGGTGCCGTGCTTGGCCCTGTGTCCGGCGGCGAAGGCCTCCACCTGGTCGATGAGGGCGGCTGCCTCCTCTCTGGTATAGGGCCGCAGGGGGTACAGGCCCTCCCGGTATTTCGTCACCCCCACTGGCACCACCGATACGCTGTGGACGGCGGGGAACATGGCCGCCAGGTCGCCCATAGTCCTGTCCAGGGCGGGGCCGTCGTTGACGCCGGGGCAGGAGACGATCTGGCAGTTCATGGTGATGCCCGCCTGGGCGAAGCGGCCCATGATTGCAATGCCCTCCCCCGCCCGGCGGTTTTTCAGTATCTTCTCCCGCAGCTCTGGGTCGGTGGTGTGGACCGACACGTTGATGGGCGAGATGCGCAGGGCGATGATCCGCTCCACCTCCCGCTCTGACAGGTTGGTCAGGGTCAGGTAGTTGCCCATGAGGAAGGACAGCCGGGCGTCGTCATCCTTAAAATAGAGGCTCTTCCGCATGCCGGGGGGCATCTGGTCCACAAAGCAGAAGATGCAGTTGTTGGCGCAGGAGCGGGCCCGGTCCATGAGATAGGTCTCAAACTCCAGCCCCAGGTCCTCCCCCTCCTCCTTCCGAACGCGGACGGTGCGCCGGGCTCCGCCGGGCTCCTGGAGGACCAGGGTGAGCTTGGGATCGTAGGAGTAGAACTTGTAGTCCAGCACATCGGCCACCGGATGGCCGTTCACCTCCAGCAGCTTCTCCCCCGGCTTCAGCCCCGCCCGGCTGGCCGGGCTTCTGGGGTCCACCGAGCGGATCACCGTTATACTCACCGCGTTCGCCTCCTGACATTCTGAAATCCTGTGGGTATCCGACTTATTTTACAATAGATGAGGCGGGATTGCAAGCCAAATGCCGGGTTTTCTGAATCTTTGCGGCGTTCAGCATTTTGCGGGGACAAAAATGTTGGAGAAGGGACGTTTTTGCCATGTCCGTGGAAAGGCGCATGGGCAGAAGGGTGGGAAGACGCAAATAAGGACACCTGCAAAGCAGATGTCCTTATTTTGTGGAAGGGGTGGTTAAAATCGATATTTTGGGGCGCATGTTATGAAGCAGACACGCGGGGAGGAGCCGTTCCACCGGCCTTCTGGCCGGCGGCGCGGGTGCGGCTCTGCCGCCCCGAGCATTGAAATTCCGAAGGGGGGAGCCGCCCTGCGGGCGGCGGAACCCAAAACGAAAGGACATCCTTTCGGATGTCCTTTCGTTTTGGTGCGCGAGGCGGGAGTCGAACCCGCACGCCCTTGCGAGCACTGGCACCTGAAGCCAGCGAGTCTACCAATTCCACCACTCGCGCA
>CASEKM010000216.1 GCA_949288405.1 uncultured bacterium
GAACATCCTGCTGGAGGCGGGGAAAAAATCCGGGAAAAACGTGGTCTTCTTCTCTCTGGAAATGAGCCGGGAGCAGCTGGCCCTGCGCCTCATCTCCAGCGAGTGCTTTGTGGACAACAAGAAGCTGGTCACCGGCAACCTGGCCCCGGAGGACTGGGAGAAGATCATGGTGGCCACCGAGTCCCTGAACCGCTCCCACATCCTCATCGACGACGACTCCACCGTGTCGGTGGCCGACATCCTGGCCAAGTGCCGCCGGGTGGACAACCTGGGGCTGGTCATCATCGACTACCTCCAGCTGATGCAGTCCGCCGGCGGGCGGCAGTACTCCGGCGAAAACCGCCAGCAGGTGGTGTCCGACATCTCCCGGGCCCTGAAGATCATGGCCAAGGAGCTGGACGTGCCGGTGCTGTGCCTCAGCCAGCTCTCCCGCGCCAACGAGAGCCGCAGCGACAAGCGGCCCATGCTCTCCGACCTGCGTGAGTCCGGCGCCATCGAGCAGGACGCGGACATCGTCATGTTCCTGTACCGGGAGGGCTACTACGACAAGGAGACCCCCAACCCCAATCTGGCCGAGTGCATCATCGCCAAAAACCGCCACGGAGAGACCCGGACGGTGGAACTCCAGTGGCTGCCCGAGTTTACCACCTTCGGCAACATGGAGTGGCAGCACGAGGAGTACTGACCGTATTATCAGGAGGAATTATGACCGATCCCATGGTCCAGCTGATTCGGGAATACCGTCTGATCCCTCCGGGAAGCGCCGTGCTGTGCGCCGTCTCCGGCGGCGCGGATTCCATTTATCTGCTCCACCGGCTCTGGCGGCTGCGCCGGGAGCTGAATTTCACCCTGGCCGCCGCCCACTTCGACCACCGGCTCCGGGGGGCGGAGTCCGCCCAGGACATGGAGTTTGTCCGGGAGTTTGTCTCCCTGTGCTGCGGCCGGGAGCGGACGCTCCGCCCGGACGGAACCGTGGAGACGCTGCCCCCGGTGGAGCTGTTCACCGGCTCCGGCGATGTGGCGGCCCGGGCCAAGGAGACCGGCCGTGGCCTGGAGGAGGCCGCCCGGGAACTGCGCTACGCCTTTCTCCGGAAAACCGCCCAGGACACCGGCGCCCAGTACATCGCCGTGGCCCACACCGCCGGCGACAACGCCGAGACGCTGCTGTTCCATCTGGCCCGGGGGACCGGCCTGCGGGGGCTGTGCGGCATGGCCCCCAAAAACGGGGACCTGATCCGCCCCCTGCTCACCACCACCCGGGGGGAGATTGAGGACTACCTGCGCTTCTGGGGGCTCCCCTGGCGGGAGGACCCCTCCAACCGGGAGGACGTCTACGCCCGGAACCGGCTCCGCCACCGGGTGCTCCCTGAGCTGGAGGCCCTCTATCCCGGGTTCCTGGTGCGGCTGACCGACACCGCCCAGCGGCTGCGGGAGGACGAGGACTGCCTCACCGCCCAGGCGGAGGAGGCTCTGGAACGGCTTCAGGAGGAGGCGGACGGGACCCTCTCCCTCCCGGCGGAGGATGTGGCCCGGCTGCCCCAGCCCCTTGCCGTCCGGGCCGTCCGGGCCCTGCTGGCGAGGTCCAGCGGCGGGGACGACCGGTGTTCCGCCGCCCATCTGGAGGCCCTGACGGACCTGTGCCGCACCCAGGACCCCTCCGCGCAGATCGACCTGCCCGGGGGGCTGACCGCCCGGCGGGAGTACGGACGCCTGGTCCTCACCCGGCTGGCCTCTCCCCCTCCCCTCTCCGCCGTGGAGCTGGCGCTGCCCGGCCTGACCCGGGCCGGGGACTGGGAGATCACCTGCACCCTGGAGCGGTACCGGGGACAGCCCCAACGGCCCTTGGACTTCTACTTGGACCGGAGCGCGCTCCCCTCCCTCACCGCCCGCCCCCGGCGGACCGGAGACCGGCTGACTCTGCCGGGGCGGCCGGGAAAGACAATAAAAAAGTGGATGATCGACCTAAAAATCCCCCGGACGGACCGGGACCGGCTGCCGGTCCTGGAGGGAAACGGCCGGGTGGCCGGGGCGGCCGGTCTGGGCCCGGACGCGGCCTTTCTCCCCCGGGAGGGGGCTGAGGCCTGGCACATCCGGGCAGTCCCCGGGGAGACGGGGACCGGGGCAGAAACATAGGCCCCCGCCGGCGGAAAATCCGAAAATTTCAGAAAAGAGCAAAAACGCCTGGTTTTGAAGGCCAGAATATGGTATCGTATTGCGAGGAGGAAACCGTTATGTTGGAAAAAGACATTCAGGAGGTCCTGTTCAGCGAGGAGCAGCTCTCCCAGCGGGTGAGCGAGATCGCCGGAGAGATCACCCGGGACTACCAGGGGAAGGAGATCGTGCTCATCAGCGTCCTGCGGGGCTCCTTTGTATTTATGGCGGACCTGTGCCGCCGCATCGACCTGCCCTGTACCGTGGACTTTATGGCGGTGTCCTCCTACGGCTCCGGCACCTCCTCCAGCGGACAGGTGCAGATCACCAAGGACCTGTCCGGCACCATCGAGGGCAAGCACATCATCGTGGTGGAGGACATCCTGGACTCGGGCAACACCCTGAGCTATCTGCTGCGGGTACTGGAGCAGCGGGGCCCCGCCTCCATCCGCCTGTGCACCCTGCTGGACAAGCCAGAGCGGCGGGTGAAGCCCGTGGAGGTCCACTACTCCGGCTTCACCATCCCCGACGCCTTTGTGGTGGGTTACGGGCTGGACTATGCCGAGCACTACCGCAACCTCCCCTACATCGGCATTCTGAAGCCGGAAGTCTACAGCGGCTGACATCCGGCCTCCCCACCGGCGGCTGGCGGGCCGCCTGCAGAAAATCCGCCGGAAAGGAAGTGCGCCTCTTTGAAGCGATTTAGTTCCCGGGACGTGGTCCTGTACCTGATGCTGATTTTGCTGATGCTCTTTGCCATCACCACATTGCAGCGGATGGATCAGGCCAACGAGCCCACCTACGGCCAGGTCCGAACCCTGTTTGAGCAGGAGCGGGTCAAGTATTTTGAGGTGGAGGGCAGCAACCTCACCCTGGAGGTCCGGGGGGAGGGCGACGCCACCTCCACCGTCCACTACAAGCTGTCCAACCTGTATATCTTCTACAGCGACCTGCACGAGCTCATCGACCAACAGCTCTCCAGCGGCGTGCTGGCCGGCTGCAACTACAAGCCGGGCATCGAGTCCAGCTGGTGGTTCGGCCTGCTGCCCTATCTGATCATCATTCTGGCCCTGGGCGGCTTCTGGTATATGATGTACCTGCGCCAGGCCAACGCCAGCTCCGGGGGCGGCCCCGGCCCCAGCCGGTTCGGCCACGCCCGCACCCGCACCCTGGCCGACCAGGG
>CASEKM010000217.1 GCA_949288405.1 uncultured bacterium
AAGAAAAACGGCGGCCGGGTGATCTGCGTGGGCACCACCTCCTGCCGCACCATCGAGAGCTTCGCCCAGGAGGACGGGACGCTGCAGGAGTCGGCGGGGTGGACCAACATCTTCATCTACCCCGGCTACCGCTTCAAGGTGCTGGACGGCCTCATCACCAACTTCCACCTGCCCGAGTCCACCCTGATCATGCTGGTGTCCGCCCTGGCGGGCCGGGAGCACGTGCTGAACGCCTATCAGGAGGCGGTGAAGGAGCGCTACCGGTTCTTCAGCTTTGGAGACGCCATGATCATCCTGTGACCCCTTCGCGCCGCCGGCGTGATTTCCCCCTTGCAGATTTTTCTTTTCCCTGCTATACTGGGGGCAGAAACTGCACAAACGGGTGAGCACCTTACCGTATGCAAGGCTGACTTGCATACGGTTTTTTGCTCGCCGGAGAGGAGTGTCGGCGTGACAACACAGCGGAAACCGGAGCGGCTCTCCCAGCTGGCCGCGCTGCTGGTCAAATTCAGCCTGCCCCTGATCCTCAGCGGGATCCTGCAGCAGCTGTACAACTGGGCGGACGCCTTTATCGTGGGCAATGTGGTGGGGGAGCTGGCCCTGGCGGCGGTGGGCTCCACCACCTCCATGGTGAATTTCTATGTGCTGGCCATCACCGGCTTCACCCTGGGCCTGTCCATCCTGTTTGCCCAGAAGTACGGCAGCCGTCAGCTGGAGGACCTCCCCCGGCTCCTGTCCACCTTTCTGTGGGTGCTGGGCCTTGCCTTTCTGGTTCTGGCCGGGCTGGGCATGTGCTTCACCCGGCAGCTGCTCCAGCTGCTGCACACCAACGCCGACGTGCTCTCCCAGGCGGAGGACTACCTGCGGATCGTCCTCGCCGGCGTGCCCTTCCTGGCGGTGTACAATGTGTACTCCGCCGCCCTGCGGGGGATTGGGAACAGCAGGGCCCCCTTTTACGCGGTGCTCCTCTCCTCCCTGGTAAACGTCGCCCTGGACATCGTCTTTGTGGCCTTCCTGGGCTGGGGCGTGGCGGGGGCCGCCTTTGCTACCATTCTCTCTCAAATTGCCATGACCGTGTTCCTGGCCGCGTACACGGTACGCTCCTATCCCCTGCTGCGCTTTGCCCGAAGGGGCTCCCTCCACCGGGAGATGCTCCGCCAGGGGCTCCGCTTCGGCATTCCCCCCATGCTCCAGTCCAGCGTCAGCTCGGTGGGCAGCCTGATCCTCCAGAACTTTATGAACGGCTTCGGCACCCAGACGGTGGCCGCTATCACCACCGCCTACCGGGTGGACTCCATCGTCATGGTGCCCATCCTCAACCTGAGCTCCGGCATCTCCACCTTGGCGGCCCAGAGCTGCGGAGCCGGCGAGACACGCCGCGCCCGGCGGATCTTTCAGGCCGGCCTGGGCATCATGGCGGGCGTGGCCCTGCTGCTCACCGTGCTGGTGATCCCCACCGGCGGCGACCTGATCGCCCTGTTCGGAGCCGGGGCGGAGGCGGTGTCCATCGGGGACAGCTTCTTCCGGCGGATCGCCCTGTTCTACCTGATCTTCGGCCTGGCCAACGCCGTGCGGGGCTACCTGGAGGGGATGGGGGACGTGGTCTACTCCAGCTTCGCCGGAATGGCCTCCCTGGTGTGCCGGATCATCCTGTCCTACGCTCTGGCGGGCATTTTCGCCAATATGGTCATCGCCTGGGCGGAGGCCCTGTCCTGGGTGCTGCTGCTCCTGCTGTACGTCCTGCGGGCCCTGTGGAAGGGGAGGCAGTGGAACAGAGCATAAAAAATTCCCACCGCATGCGGTGGGAATTTTTTTACCGTTCCATCCTCCAGAAATAGGCGCTGTAGGGGGGCAGATGACTGCCGCCGCCGAAGTCGTGCTGTTCTCCGGTGATCAGGTCCCAGGCCAGGCCGCAGCCCGCGTCAAAGTGGGCCACATAGGGCTCGCTGTCCGCATTGACGGCCACCAGCACCCGCTCCCCCTCTGTTTTCCGCTCAAAAATGATCTGCCGGTTGGTGAGCAGGACGTTGCGGTAGCTGCCGCTGCACAGGGCGGGGCTCCCCCGCCGGGCGGCGGCCAGCTTGGCGATCCAGCCGGTGAGATCGTTCCACTCCGGCTTGTCTAAAGCGGGGCGGAGCTCGTCGTCGCTGCGGGCCCCCTTCTCCCCCTGGATGCCCCACTCGCTGCCGTAGTACAGGGCGGGGGTGCCGGGCATCCCGAACAAAATGGCATAGGCCAGGGGGATGTGCCTGGGGTCGGTGAGCTTGGAGGCCAGCCGGGTCACGTCGTGGTTGTCGGCAAAGGACAGCAGGTGGGCCCCCTTGTACATAGTCCAGGGCTCCAGCCCGTACTGCCGGGCCAGGCTGTGGCCGATCTCAAACAGGTTTTGCTCGTTCAGGCTGGACCACAGCCCCTTGAAGCAGTCGTAATTGGTGACGGAGTGGCACATGTCCCCGCCCATCCACAGGTTGTAGTCGCCTCCCAGCACCTCCCCCAGGAGGACAAAGCCGGGCTTCAGGGTGTCGGTAAAGGCCCGCAGCCGCTTCAGATAGTCCTTGGGCAGGCAGTAGGCCACATCCAGCCGCAGGCCGTCGATGCCGAACTGCTCCACCCAGCCGCGGATGGCCTGGAACTGGTGCTCCACCACCGCCGGGTTGTACAAGTTCAGCTTTACCAGCTCGCTGTGGCCCTCCCAGCACTCGTACCAGAAGCCGTCGTTCCGGTCGGTGTTGCCGCCGAAGTCGAGGTGGAACCAGTCCTTGTAGGGGCTGTCCCACTTCTTCTCCTGCACATCCCGGAAGGCCCAGAAGCCCCGGCCCACGTGGTTGAACACCCCGTCCAGCATCACCCGGACGCCCGCCTCGTGGAAGGCCCGGCACACGGCGGCCAGGTCCTCGTTGGTCCCCAGGCGGGGGTCCAGGCGGTTATAGTCCCGGGTGTCGTAGCCGTGCTTGTCGCTGTCAAACACCGGGTTCAGGAGGACCGTGTCCGCCCCCAGTTTTTTGATATGGTCCACCCAGTCCAGCAGGCGGCGGATGCGGGGGACGGTGACATCATCCTGGTACTCCGGCGCGCCGCACAGGCCCAGGGGATAAATTTGATACAGGACCGCTTCGTCAAACCACATGGGAAGAAGACTCCTTTCACTCCGCCGGATCGCCCGGCGGGATTCCTTTTTATCATACCTCATTTTCCCGTTCCGCACAAGCCCATCTCCCGTCCCGGGAAGGAACAGCAGAGGAGAGGGCATAGCCCTCTCCTCTCAGGCTGTCGAAAAAGTCCAGGTGCTTTTTTGACAGCCTGCAAAAATGCCGTTACTTTCCCGCC
>CASEKM010000218.1 GCA_949288405.1 uncultured bacterium
TCTTTTTTACAAAAATTTGATGCGGATCTCACAATTCCGTGGTATCATAATGGTGTATGTGCCTATACAGGGGATACCTCCCGGCGGGCCGCGCCTGCGGAAGGCGCGCCGCCAGAAAGAAGGGTTTTTTATGATCTACGGCATCGCGGACGTGGGCTCCAACACCGTCCGCCTGTCCATTTACAAGTGCGAGGGCGGGGAGGTCCGCCTGCTGATGAACCGGAAGACCATGGCCGGTCTGGCCGGCTATGTGCGCCACGGGGCCCTGACCCCCGAGGGGATCGAGGTGGCCTGCCAGACCCTCCAGGGGTACCGCTCCCTCATGGACAACCTGGAGCTGCCCGACCTGCGGGTGTTCGCCACCGCCTCTCTGCGGAACATCTCCAACACCGAGGAGGCGGTGGGGGCCGTCATGGCGGCCACCGGCCTGCGGGTGGACGTGCTCTCCGGCCGGGAGGAGGCCGAGCTGTCCTTCCGGGGGGCCATCCAGAACGCCGGGCTGTATAACGGCCTGCTGGTGGACCTGGGCGGCGGCTCCACCGAGCTGGTGGCCTACCGGAACCGGACCATCCAGAGCGCCTGCAGCCTGTCGGTGGGCTCCCTGTCCCTGTTCAGCCGGCACGTGGAGAAGCTCTGGCCCGACAAGGGGGAGCGCCGGGCCATCCGCCGGGCGGTGGAGGATCAGCTGGACCAGTTCGCGCCCCAGCGCGCCCCCGCCCGCCACATCTGCGGCGTGGGCGGCACGGTGCGGGCCGCCTGCAAGGTGGCCAACGTCCTGTTCGGCCGCCCCGCCGAGGACCGGAGTCTGGACCGGGTGGAGCTGAAGGAGATGCTCCGGCGGCTGAAGAAGCCGGAGAAGGCCGAGCTGCGGCTGCTGCTGAAGACCGTCCCCGACCGGATCCACACCATCATCCCCGGCCTGCTGGCTCTGGACACCATCGTCCGGGCCTACGGGGCCCAGACCATCACCGCCAGCGCCTGCGGCGTGCGGGAGGGCTACCTGCTGGACCGGGTGCTGAGAGAGCCGGCGGTCAAGCCGGCCAATACCGCTATCACGGAGAGAGAGGGATAAACCATGGCAAAACAAGTGGATACCCGCTATACCCAGGACCGGGAGCTGTCCTGGCTGCGCTTCAACGAGCGGGTGCTGGAGGAGGCCAAGGACGAGAGCACGCCCCTGGTGGAGCGCCTGAAGTTCGCCGCCATCTTCACCAGCAACCTGGATGAGTTCTTTATGATCCGGGTGGGCTCCCTGTACGACATGACCCTGGTGAAGGAGGAGCACATCGACAGCCGCACCGGCCAGACCCCGGAGCAGCAGCTCCAGGCCATCTTCAAGGCCGTCGCTCCCCTGTACAAGCAGCGGGACAAGGTGGTGGAGCAGCTGGAGAGCCGCCTGCGGGCCTGCAACATCTGCCGCATGTCCATGGACGAGATGGACACCAAGGAGCGCAAGCAGGTGGACAACTGGTTCCAGGACGAGGTGCGCCCCATCCTGTCCCCCCAGGTGGTGGATTCCCGCCACCCCTTCCCCCACCTGTCCAACAAGACCCTGAACGTGGTCCTGCGCCTGGAGAGCGACGGGCAGCAGTCCCTGGGCCTCATCCCCGTGCCCCAGAGCCTGCCCCCCTACTTTATCCTGCGGGAGCGGGGGCTGCGGTACATCCTGACGGAGGACGTGATCGCCGAGTACGCCAAGCGCATGTTCCCCTCCTTCGAGGTGAAGGGCAAGGCGGTGGCCTCGGTCACCCGGAACGCGGACATCAGCCCGGAGGACGAGACCTATGAGATCGACGAGGACTTCCGCCAGCACATGCGGAAGATCGTCCGCAAGCGCAACCGCCTGGCCCCTGTCCGCCTGGAGCTCCAGGGGAGCCGGGACGACAAGGCCATCGACTTTCTGTGCAAGCAGCTGAATCTCAGCCGGGAGCAGGTCTTCTTCTCCAAGGCCCCCCTGCGCATGAACTACGTCTTCTCCCTGGAGGGGCAGCTGCCCCCGGAGAGCCAGGCCGCCCTGTGCTATCCCCCCTACACCCCCAAGGCCTGCGGTTCCCTGGTCCCCGGGGAGAAGGTGCTGCCCCAGGTGCTGCGCCGGGACGTGCTGCTGTTCTACCCCTTCCAGTCCATGGACCCCTTCCTGCACCTGGTGCGGGAGGCGGCCTCCGACCCGGACGTGCTGTCCATCAAGATCACCATTTACCGCCTGGCCTCCAAGGCCAAGCTGGCCGAGTACCTGTGCGCCGCCGCCGAGAACGGCAAGGAGGTCACCGCCCTCATGGAGCTGCGGGCCCGCTTTGACGAGCAGAACAACATCCAGTGGGCCGAGCGCATGGAGGAGGCGGGCTGCACCATCCTGTACGGGGCGGAGAACATCAAGGTCCACTCCAAGGTGTGCCTCATCACCCGCCGGGAGAAGGGGAAGATCCAGTACATCACCCAGGTGGGCACCGGCAACTACAACGAGAAGACCGCCAAGCAGTACACCGACCTGTGCCTGATGACCGCCCGCCCCGAGATCGGCGAGGACGCCGCCGCCCTGTTCCAGAACATGGCCACCGCCAACATGGAGGGCCACTACAAGCACCTGCTGGTCTCCCCCTATCAGCTCCGGGACAAGTGCATGGAGTGCATCGACCGGGAGATCGCCAAGGGGGAGAAGGGCTATATCTTCCTGAAGCTCAACTCCATCACCGACCGCAAGCTCATCGACAAGCTGGCCCAGGCCTCCCAGGCGGGGGTGGAGGTGATCATGAACGTGCGGGGCATCTGCTGCCTGCTGCCCGGCATCGCCGGCCTCACCGACCGGATCACCGTGTTCTCCATCGTGGGCCGGTATCTGGAGCACACCCGCATCTACCGCTTCGGCCGGGGGGAGGACGCGGAGCTGTACATCTCCTCCGCCGACTTTATGACCCGGAACACCGAGCGGCGGGTGGAGGTGGCCTGTCCCGTCCTGGCCCCGGAGACCCGTAAAAAGGTCTTCCACATCATCGACGTGCTCACCTCCGACAACGTGAAGGCCCGCCAGCTGGGCCCCGACGGGGAGTGGCACCCCCGGAAGGTGGGCACCTCCCCCTGCTGCAGCCAGGAGGTCTTCCAGCAGGAGGCCGCCCAGGAGGAGGCCTCCATCTCCCAGCGCCCCGCCAAGCCCGCCCGGAAAAAGCAGTCCCTGCTGGGCCGCATCTTCGGGCGCAAAAACTGACGCAGATCCGCTCCTTTCACGGGCGGCCCCATCTGGGGCCGCCCGTTTCCGCTCTCCGGACCGCCCGCGCCCCTACACGCCGCCCTGGATATCCGTCAGCTCCGCCCGGTCCAGCTCATTCCCC
>CASEKM010000219.1 GCA_949288405.1 uncultured bacterium
GGTTCTTCGACAAACTAGCAGGACGGCAATCTTGCCGTCCTGCTTTTATATTTTTATGCCGGATGGGCCGGAGCGGTCCCCAGGGGGAGACCGTTGACGGTCACCCCGCCGTCGGCGGGGACCAGCAGGTACTTCCGGCCGTCCAGCTCCCGCAGCTCCACCAGGTAGCTCCGCTCCGGGGCCACGGTGACGGAGGCGGCCTCCGTCTTGAGCTCAAACCGCCGGGGGTCGATGAGGTTGGCCGGGTTCAGGACCCCCTCCCCCAGCAGGGTCCGGCACTGGGTCTGGAAGCCCTGGACGGCCTCCTCGTCCACGCCGCAGTCCCGGAGAATGGCGCTCACGTCCCCGGCGGTGATCTCCAGGGGCTCCGGGTCTTTGGACTCCCGGTGGCGGTTGATCCGGTCCAGCAGCTGCTCGTGGATGGCCTGGACCACCTCCACGGTGCAGGCCTCCCCCAGGCCGTCTCCCAGGGCGGACTGGAAGGCCTCCCGTTGCTCGGCGGCGGACATGGGGGGCTCGGTGTGGAAGACGGCGTCGATGAACTCCTGATGGAGGGCGTCCGCCTTCCGGGTATAGAGGACCGCGTTGTACAGGTTTGCGGCGCGGCCGTCGAAGGCGGGGAAGAGGAAGCCCAGCTCCGGCGGGGCCACTACCTGGCCGGCCCGGCTGTGGAACTCGTTCTCCCCGGGGAAGTAGCCCAGCTCCACCTTGCTGTCCTTCACCGGGCAGACGCAGCAGACCAGATAGGAGAACACCGTGTCCGAGTCCTCCTGAAGCCGGTCGTCCTTTCCCCGGCGGGGGACGTCGTAGGCGTCGTGGGCCAGCAGGATCAGGTAGTTCCCCTCCAGCTCCAGGGACTGGATGACCGTTTGGTAGAAGGCCTCCCGGGCCTGGGCGTCCTTCAGCTGGGAGTCCCGCAGGGCGGACAGGCGCTTGTGCTCCTCCCCCTGGGCCACCTGCTGGGTGGAGAAGACGATGTCGATGAGCTGTCTGCCCGGTGCGCCGGACAGAGTCTTTTTCAGCAGTCCTAAGTATTGGGCGGACTCCTCCTGGGGCATGCGGCCCATGGACTCGTCCAGGTAGGAGACGATCTCCTTGTTTCCGTTGACAAAACAGCCGTAGATGCGGTGGATGGCGCTTTTGTCCGGGCGGAAGCGCCGGCGCAGCTCGCTGAATTCCTTCTGGTTCATGTCAGTCCTCCTTGGGAAATGTGGCGGCGGTACCGCCGGAATAAAACACGCGTTCTATTGTAGAGGAACTTTGAGAAAAATGCAATCGGAAATGGGAGCGCCGGGGCAAAATTATGCCCGGAGGCAGAGAAACCCCCGCGCGCCGAGAGCCCGGCGCGCGGGGGTTCGATCCTTGCTGCCTGTCTGTACTATTCGTTCCAGACCGCCTGCGGCGCCTGGCTGCTGGGGTCCAGGGCCTCCGCCAGAGAGACCGTTCTCTCCCCGGCGTTCTCCACTCCGGCGGCCTCCAGGACGGAGAGGACCTGGCCCCGGTCCCCGGGGACCCAAAGCCGGTCCACATGGGCATTCACGGCATCCGCCGTCAGGCAGGGCTCGGCGCCGCTCCCGGCGAGGACGTCCGCCTCCCCCGCCAGGGAGAGCTTGGTCCCGTAGGGCTCCAGGGCCTGGGCGGCCTGGGCCAGGAAGTGGGAGATCACCGGGGCCAGGGCGCCGGCAGGGTAGTTGTCCTCGCCGGTCTTCAGGTTGCTCAGAGAGCCGTCCGCCTGGGTGGGGTAGCCCCAGTGCTCCAGGACGATCTCGTCAAAGCCCATCTGGGCCAGCTCGGTCATCAGGCCGATGAGGTACTCCTGCACCGCCGGGTTGGAGGGGGTGGTCCAGTGGGCCCCCTCGCCGTCCTGCCAGCGGTAGTCGCTGCTGGTGCGCAGGGTGTAGTCCATGCTGGAGCCCAGGGCCTCGTCCCGGAAGCAGGACAGCCGGGCGGCGGTGTACACGTCCCCCTGGTTCCACTGGGTCAGGGCGGAGGCGCTGTCCTCCGGGACGCCCTCCATGGCCTGGGCGGCCAGGGGCTGCTCCGACTGCCAGGCCAGGGCGCCGGCGTCGTCCTTCACGGTCACCGTTACCCCGTCGGCCCCGGCCTCCCGGGCCAGCTGGGCGGCGCTGCCGTCCAGCAGGGCGGACAGGGGGACGGACAGCAGGGAGGAGGCGGTCTCCGGCGCGGCCGGGGGAGCCGGTTCCTCCTGGGAGGCGTCCGGCTGGGCGTTGGGGTCCCCCTCCACGATGGTGTAGTTCCCGGAGGCGGAGCTCTCAGGCTCCTGGCGGGAGAAGAAGGGCAGGTCCCACTGGAGACCGCCGTCGGTATAGGAGGTGAAGGGCTGGAGCACGAACAGGGCGGCCACCGCCGCCAGCACCAGAAGGGCCAGGATCAGGGCGATGCGCTTGAGCCAGTCCGTCAGGGTGGTCCGGCCCCGGTAGGAGTGATAATCAAACTGAGATTTTTGGGAACGGCGCACGGGTGTTTCCTCCTTTTGCGCGGTGCCGCCGGCGGGACGGCGGATGAAAGGTTCCGGCCCCGGGGGACCGGAGATTTGACGCCCCTATTATAGCAACCTTTTTTTCGCCTGGCAACCGCTGTTTTCCAGAAAGAAGGGCCTATTCTGCCCAAAATTTCCCCTGTAAACCGGACATGGGGGGACTATATCACCATGCCCCCGTCCACCGGGAGGACCTGGCCGGTGATGAAGCTGGCGGCGGGGGAGGCCAGGAAGTAGATGGCCTCGGCCACCTCCTCCGGTGCGCCGGTGCGGCACAGGGGGGTCTCCTCCGCCAGGGCGTCCAGGTCCGCCTGGGTCAGATGGGCGTTCATATCGGTTCGGATGACCCCGGGGGCCACGCAGTTCACCCGGATGTGGGAGGGGCCCAGCTCCTTGGCCATGGCTTTGGTGAGGCCGATGATCCCGGCCTTGGAGGCGGAGTAGGCCGCCTCACAGGAGCCGCCGGTGATGCCCCACATGGAGGACACGGTGACGATGGCCCCCCGCTGCCGCCGGACGAAGCCGGGGACCGCTGCCTGAAGCAGGTGAAAGACCCCGTCCAGATTGACAGACATGACCTCCTGCCACGCCTGAGCGGACAGGTCGGTGAGGAGCATCTGCCGGGGGGCCACCCCGGCGCTGCACACCAGGGCGTCCAGGGGGCCCAGGGCCTCCTCCGCCCGGTCCGCCAGGGCCAGGGCCTCCTCCCGCCGGGACACGTCCCCCTGGAGGGCGGCCGCCCGGACGCCCAGGGCCTCCAGCTCCCGGACCAGCTCCTCCGCCTGGGCCCGGGAGCGGCAGTAGTTGACCGCCACGTCCCAG
>CASEKM010000220.1 GCA_949288405.1 uncultured bacterium
GTGTTCTTGTTGGAGTTCTCCTCGGCCAGCTCCTTGTTCTCGTTGCGCAGCAGGGAGAGGATGGACTCGTCGGTGGTGTTGGCCTTGCGCACCAGGGCCCGGTTATACCGGTAGATAATGTAGGTCTTGGCCAGGTGGAACTTGTTTTCCGCCACCAGCCCCTGCTCCACCAGGTCCTGGATGTCCTCCACCAGCATCCGCTGGCGCTTCATCCCCTCGATGCGGTCGATGATGGCGTCGATGCCCTCCTGGGACAGGCGCTCCTCCTGGGCCACCTCGGCGTTGGCCTTGCCGATGGCAACGGCGATCTTGCTGCGGTCATAGTCCACCACAGAGCCGTCCCGCTTGATGACTTTCATGGCTCACTCTCTCCTTACTCTGAAGTCTTATGAAAAGCCGGCTGAGCCGGCCGAAACTCACGGGTTCCGATTATAGCACAGGCCTCCGGCCTTGTCCACTATATCTTGTGCTTTTTTTGCTGCAAGTTTTGATTCAATACTACGCAGTGTATATCCCGCCGCTCCGCCCCCTCCGCTCCCGCCCCAAAGTCAAGGGGCGGCGGCGGTTGCGCCGGGGCGTAAAGTGTGGTATACTTTCAGTTAATCGTGCCCGGCCCTGCCGGAGAAGGAGGCGCTTTCTTGCACAACGCCATCGCCGTGGCCATGAGCGGCGGAGTGGACAGCTCCGCTGCCGCCTGGCTGCTTCAGCAGGAGGGATATTCCCCCACCGGCCTCACCCTGTCCCTGTTCCGGCCGGAGGACCTGGCCCCCGGGCGGGAGGAGTCCTGCCACGCCCTGGAGGACCTGGCGGACGCCCGGCGGGTGGCCGCCCAGCTGAGCATCCCCCACCACACCCTGGACCTGCGGGAGGCCTTCGCCCAACAGGTCATGGACCCTTTTGTGAGGGAGTACGAGGCGGGGCGCACCCCCAACCCCTGCGTGGTGTGCAACCGGACCATCAAGTTCGGCGCCATGCTGGAGGAGGCGGAGAAGCTGGACCTCCCCCTGCTGGCCACCGGCCACTACGCCCAGGTGGAGCGGGACGGGGGCTCCGGCCGCGTTCTTCTGAAGCAGGCCCTGGACCTGTCCAAGGACCAGAGCTATGTGCTGTGGTCCCTGGGCCAGGGGCAGCTCGCCCGGGTGCGCCTCCCCCTGGGGCGGCTGTCCAAGGAGGAGATCCGGGCCATCGCCCAAGCGCGGGGCCTGGTCAGCGCCCGGAAGCGGGACAGCCAGGACATCTGCTTCGTCCCCGACGGGGACTACGCCGCCTTCATCCGCCGCCGCACCGGGCGGGAGTACCCCTCCGGCCCCTTCCTGGACCGGAAAGGGCGGACGCTGGGGACCCACCAGGGGATCATCTGCTACACGGTGGGGCAGCGCCGGGGGCTGGGGGTGTCCTCCAGCCAGGGCCGCCTGTACGTCCAGGAGGTCCGCCCGGAGGACAACGCGGTGGTGCTGGGGGACAACGCCTCCCTGTTCCGCCGGTCGCTCACCCTGGAGGGACTGAACCTGATCCCCATGGAGCGGCTGGACCGCCCCATCCGGGTCCAGGCCAAGGTGCGCTACCGCATGGCCCCCCAGCCGGCCGTGCTGGAGCAGACCGGCCCGGACACCGCCCGTCTCACCTTTGACCAGCCCCAGCGGGCCGTCACCCCGGGGCAGTCTGCGGTCTTTTACGACGGCCCCTATGTGGTGGGCGGCGGCGTCATCCAGCGCCCCGGCGCGCCGGAGGCCGGCGGCCCTACCGAAATCCCATGATCCAAAAGGAGAACCTGTTGTTATGAGTCAGAAAAAGCACAAGAAGCGCCATCCCCAGCAGGCCAAGCGCCCCGCCGCCGCTCCGTCCATGGAGTCGGAGTTCGCCTCGGACAGCAGCCGCAAGCGCATGGACCGCACCGCCCGCAATCTGCTGCTGCTGTCCCTGGTGCTCATTGCGGCCAGCCAGCTGTTCACCCAGCTGCAAATCGTCAGCAACGACGTGGCCAACGTCCTGGCCCTGCTGGCCCTGCTGGTGCTGCTCTCCTCCCTGTGGTTCCAGTTTGGGAACCCCTCCGGCGGCAGCCAGAGCCGGGGCGGAGGCCGTCTCCAGTGACCCATTTCCCCGGAAGATCCCCCTTCTATCCTTGCGTTTTCGGGAAAAATAGGCTATGATAATGTCTGTTGGGCCGTCCCTTCCGGCGGCCCCCTTTCCCCGAGGAGGTTTTCTCTCTATGCGAAAAGATATCATTCTGCCCGCCCTGGCCCTGGCGGGCGGCGGGGCCGGCTTCCTGCTGCGGCTCTGGCAGTACGCCTCCGCCTACGACCCGGCCTCTCAGCTCTTTGACACCAGGGCCCCCGCCTCGCTGGCCCTGGTGGCCTGGGCGGTGGTCATGGGCGCGCTGGCCCTGCTGCTGGGCCGGGGGGGCGCCCCCCTGGAGAAGCCGGAGGAGTCCTTCCTGTGCCCCTCCACCGGCTATATGACGGTGATGACCGCCGCGGGCATGTGCTTTCTCCTCTCCGCCGCCCTGGGCGTGCCGGAGCTGGTGAACAAGTACCAGGCCTGGCAGATCGACCCCCAGCACAACATGCTCCCCGTGGCTTTCGGGCTGTCGGTGCTGTTCTGCCTGGCCGGCTCCATCGGAGCTCTGGTCTCCGGACGGAACAACTACCGCGGCGTCACCGGGCTCCAGGTCCGGGCTCCCGCCGCCCTGCCCGCCTATGCGGCCCTGCCCTGGCTGATGGCCCTCTATCAGGAGGACTCCCGGGACCCCATCCTGATTCGGGTATTCATTCCCCTGCTGGCGGCTGTGTTCCTGCTGCTGGCCTTGTATCAGCAGGCGGCCTTCTTCTACCGCCGCCCTCACCCCGTCCGCTTCACTTTCTTTGCAGTGATGGGCATCTCTCTAGGACTTGCATCCCTGGCGGACCGCCCCGGCCTGTTTCAGATCCTCAGCACCCTGTCCTTTGTGCTGTGCACCCTGGGAGGCCTCGCAGCTCTGTCCCGGAACCGCTTCGGCCCGCCCCAGCCCAAGCGGGTATTGGACGGCCCGCGAATGCCCCAGCCGGAGTCCGGCCCCGTGGAAGAATAATTTGGAATTGAATTTGGGAGGAGCATCACCCATGGAAAATAAAAAGTTTTATATCACCACCCCCATCTACTACCCCAGCGACAAGCTGCACATCGGCCACACCTACTGCACCGTGGCTACCGACGCCATGGCCCGGTATAAGCGGCTCACCGGCTGCGACGTGCTGTTTCTCACCGGCACCGACGAGCACGGCCAGAAGATCGAGGACAAGGCCAAGGAGGCCGGCGTCTCCCCCAAG
>CASEKM010000221.1 GCA_949288405.1 uncultured bacterium
ATATGGTGGGTGTAGCTCAGTTGGTTAGAGCACCGGATTGTGGTTCCGGGTGTCGAGGGTTCGAGTCCCTTTACCCACCCCACACCAAAGGCGGAAGGGCCGGAGCTTCGGCTCCGGCCCTTTCCCTATTTGTCCCTTGCGATACAGGGGTGTAGCCAAGTGGTAAGGCAAGGGACTTTGACTCCCTCACTCGCTGGTTCGAGTCCAGCCATCCCTGCCAAATTTTATATGACTCAGTAGCTCAGTCGGTAGAGCAACTGCCTTTTAAGCCGTGGGTCCGGGGTTCGAGTCCCCGCTGGGTCACCACAAAAAAGGACATGACCATGGGTCATGTCCTTTTTTGTGGGTTCCGGCGGCCAGAGGCGGCCTCCACCCTTTGATTTAAAATGCTCGAGCGAAATGAATTCGCCCTGCGCCAACCGCCAGAAGGCCGGGTGGGTGCGCAGGCCTGTCCACTTGTGGGAAACCTGAAAATATCCAGATTGCCGTAACTTCCCACAAAGCAGGACAGGGCCTGGGCCGCAATGTCATTTAGTTAGAAGAACAAGTTCATTGGCCCCCTTGTGAAAGGGGGCTCCCGGCGAAGCCGGGTGGGGGATTCCGTTGGGCAAAAAGTTTTCGTTAGTCGGAATCCCTCCACCGCCTTCGGCGGTCCCCCTCCCTTTTACAAGGGAGGCTTTCGTGCGGAATTCTTAACTTAATGACATTGGCCTAGGCGTGTCCTTTTTTGCTGCGAAATTCCCCAGAAGCCCCCTTGACTTTAGTACGAATCCGTATTACAATGTAGTCCGAATCCGAACTAAAGAACCGAGGCGATCCTATGAAAAACGACCGCGCCCTGCTCGACCGCTTCTATGTGTGCACCAATAAGATGGACGGCCTGTACTACCTGGCCGCCCGGGCCCTGGGGGTGAAGGAGAACGCCTTCGTCCTGCTCTACACCCTGGACGGGGAGGGCCCCCGCTCTCAGAAGCAGCTGTCCCAGGAGCTGCTCATCCCCAAGACCACCGTCAACACCATTGTGAAGGAGTACATGGACCTGGGATATCTGGTCCTGGTCCCCCACGGGCACTCCCGGGAGAAGGCCGTCGCCCTCACGCCAGCGGGGCGGGAGTACGCCCAAACGGTGCTCCGGCCCGTCTACCGGGCGGAGGAGCAGGCCCTGGCCCGGACCCTGGAGCGCTTCTCCCCCCAGTTTGTGGAGGCGGTGGAGGCCCTCACCGGCTATCTGACCCAGACGTTCCAGGAAGAAATTTTTGACCGTTTTGACAGAAAGGACTCGAAGTAAGGCAGTATGGACCACAACACACTCTTTGCTAAGACGCCCCCGGGAAAGCTGTTTTTTATGGCCGCCCTGCCCGGCTCCATCGGGATGCTGGCCTCCGCCCTGTATCAGCTCATCGACGGCATTCTGGTGGGGCAGGTGCTGGGGGAGGCGGCCTTCGCCGCCATCAACCTGGCCATGCCCTTCGTCATCATCAACTTCGCCCTGGCCGATCTCATCGGCGTGGGCTCCGCCGTGCCCATCTCGGTGCGGCTGGGCCAGAAGGAGGAGGCGGCGGCCAACAACATCTTCACCTGCGCCTGTCTGATGATCGTGGGGGCGGGCGCGCTGGTGGGCGCCGCCCTCTTTTGCTCCGCCCCCCTGCTGATGGAGCTCATGGGGGCGGAGGGGGAGCTGGCGGAGCTGGCCGCCCTGTACCTGCGGGTGTACGCCCTGTTCTCCCCGGTGACCACCATCATCTTCGCCTCGGACAACTATTTACGTATTTGCGGAAAGATCCGCATGAGCATGTGGCTGAACATCCTCATGTCCATCCTCACCGGGGTGCTGGAGTTCACCCTGCTGGTGGTGCTGGACTGGGGGATCTGGGCGGCGGCCCTGTCCGCCTCCCTGGGCATGACGGCCTGCGTGGTCATCGCCCTCACCCCCTTCGCCCGGGGCAAATTTCAGCTGCGCTTCTGCCGCCCCCGGTTCTCCGCCGCCATGGTGAAGCAGATCGTGGCCTGCGGCAGCCCCAACTTTTTAAACAATATCGCGGGCCGCGTCACCTCCATCCTGATGAACTTCGTCCTGCTGCGGATGGGGGGACAGAACGCCGTGTCCATTTACGGCATCCTCATGTATGTGGACGGGCTGATCCAGCCCCTCATGTACGGCTGCTGCGACTCCCTGCAGCCGGCGGTGAGCTACAACTGGGGGGCGGGGAACAAGGGCCGCATCCTGGCCATTGAGAAGTACTGCTTCTCCGCCGTGGCCCTTATCTCTCTCCTCTCCGCCGCCGTGCTGTTCCTGTTCCCGGACGCCATCACCAGGCTGTTCCTGTCCGGCATGGAGGCGGAGTTTTTGGAGACCGCCCGGCTGGCCATCCGGCTGTTCGCCTTCACCTATGTGACCCGGTGGTTCTCCTTCGCCGTCCAGAGCCTGATGACTGCTCTGGAGCGGGCGGGGGAGGCTTCCCTCATCTCCATCTCCACCGCCCTGCTCTTCCCGGCGGCCCTGCTGGCCGCCCTGTCCCCCCTGGGGCTCACCGGGGTGTGGCTGAACTTCGCGGGGAGCTCCCTGCTGGCGGGGATTCTGGCCGGGCTTCTGCTGCTGCGCTTCTGGAAGAAGCGCTGGAAGACCGCTACAGCCACATGAAAACTGCCCCCGGGCCGCTGGCCCGGGGGCTTCGTCTGTATACAGTTAGGGGAGGACCACTAACCGGTCGGGGTCCTGGTTGACTTGACCGTCCACATGGAGATAACTGATACTGACATCCCATGTATCTCCGAGGGCGCTCCAGTTGTAGAACAAGTAGGTGGGGGCAAGGAGCATCCCGTCCTCCCGCGCGATGGGCAGGGGAACGTCATCAATCCAATCCTGGAGTTCCTCGTCCCATACGCTGCCGGTCAGCTCAACGGGTTTCCCGTTCACCAGGACCTGGCTGCTGCCCACAATCATTTGAATGGTCACGTCCCGGTAGGTGGCGGTGGCAGTCTGGGTGTCCTCATCCCAGATATACTCCGCCCCCAGGCCCCGGCACAAGGCCTCCACATCGGTGCACCACGGCCCGTTCTTGTCGTACCGGGGGACATAGAAGGGGTAGAAGCGTTCGCTCTCATCCGCCAGGGTGGGCTCGGAGCCATCCAGGGGAAACTCTGTGTCCCCGAAAATGATGGCCTCCACCTCGCTCACGTCAGAGAACCGCACCTTGTTGAACTCCACGCCGTAGGCAAATTCTCCGTCATCCCAGCCATATTTTCCTCCGCTC
>CASEKM010000222.1 GCA_949288405.1 uncultured bacterium
AGGAGGGCGGACTGCTCCACCAGCAGCCGCCCCCAGCCGTCCAGGCCCGCCAGGGCCTCCTCCTCCGGGGCCTGTCCCAGCTCCCCGGCCACCAGCGCCACCGCCGCCTGGGAGTCGGAGGCCCACCTCCGAAGGGCGGCTCCGGCCCCGGACAGGTCGGCGGTGAGGCCGATGCCCCACACCGCCGTCAGGGCAAGTCCCAGCCCCACCCCCCGCCGGAGCGGGCGGAGGGGGTCTCTCCTGCGCCCCTTGTCCCCCATGCTGTCTCCTCCTTATCCTGTGTAGGTCCTCTATTCCACTGTATGCGGGCGGGGGGAGGGGTAGAAGCCCTTCCGGGAAAAGAAAAAAGCGCCGGAGCGTGTGCTCCGGCGCGGGGTGGCCAGGAAAATTCAGCTTTTCTCCTCGAAGGTGGCGCCGCAGCTGCGGCAGGTGACGGTGATCTTGCCCTTGCCCCGGGGGACCCGCAGCTGCTGTCCGCAGTTGGGGCACTTGAAGTAGCAGTGCTCCTTGTCCCGGTGGATGGTCCGGCGCAGCCGCAGCCAGCGGATGGCGGGGCCGGCCACCTGGAGGAACTTGGCGTTCTCCCCCCGGCGGCGGACGGGATTGCGGGAGAGGGTGCGAAACAGGGCGAAGAAGATGGACAGGAAGGAGATCCAGTAGAGCGGATCAAACCCGGTAAACAGGTAGAGAACGTAACAGGTGACGGAGAGTGCCAGCAGAGCCATGTTCAGCTGATCATTTCCATAGCGGCCATACATGAATCGCTGGAGCGTGTTGCGGATCATAGAGAGCCTCCTTGCGCGGGACAATCGGAAAACGCCCGGCTCGACCGTTTCTTTATATACAAAATATGATACCGCGGGGCGGGAAAATCGTCAAGGAAGCAATCGTAAACAAAGTGTAAATTGTGCCCGGGAGGGGGACATTTTCCGAAAAACTGTCCCACAGCGGCGGATAGCCGGGGGAGCCGCCCTTGCCTTTTGGAGGCAAATCCGGTATACTTATCTTATATTCAACTGGGACAGGAGGGCCCTGCTGTGAAGCGCATCGACAAAGAAAACTACTATCTGGACATCGCCGAGACGGTGCTGGAGCGTTCCACCTGCCTGCGCCGGTGCTACGGGGCCATCATCGTGAAAAACGACGAGATCGTCTCCACCGGGTACAACGGAGCCCCCCGGGGGCGGAAGAACTGCATGGACCTGGGCTACTGCACCCGGGAGGCCATGCAGGTGCCCAGCGGCGAGCGGTACGAGCTGTGCCGCTCGGTCCACGCGGAGATGAACGCCATCATCTCCGCCGCCCGGCGGGACACCCTGGGGGCCACCCTCTACCTGGCGGGCCGGGAGGCCAAGAGCGGCGAGCTGCTCCACGACGCCACCTCCTGCTCCATGTGCCGGCGGGTCATCATCAACGCGGGCATCAGCCGGGTGGTGATCCGCAGCGGGGAGCGGGACTACCGGGTGGTCCACGTGGAGGACTGGGTGCGGGAGGACGACTCCCTGCCGGAGCCGGTGTGACCGGAACAGCGCCCCAGCCTGCTGATCCCCTCTGCTGTGGGGGAGCGCGAGAGGGCGGCCCCTCCGGGAGCCTTGCGGCGAAAAAGCAGCGGAATTTTTAAAGACCCGTCGCAGAATTGAAAAATTCTGCGGCGGGTTTTCTTGTAGCCCGAAAACCCCCGGCTATGCCCAATGTCATTTAGTTAGAGGGACAAGTTCATTGGCCCCCTTGTGAAAGGGGGCTCCCGGCGAAGCCGGGTGGGGGATTCCGTTGAGCAAAACGTTTTCGTTAGTCGGAATCCCTCCACCGCATTCGGCGGTCCCCCTCCCTTTTACAAGGGAGGCTTTTGTGCAGAACCCTTAACTTAATGGTATTGGGCTATGCCGGGGGGGCCTATTATTCCGGGTCCTCGTCCCCGTAGAGCTCCCTGGCCTGCCGGAGGAACTCCGCGTCCTTGTCGTCCAGGGCGTGGAGCCCGGTCCTTGTCGTCCAGGGCGTGGAGCCCGGCGGTCTCCTCCATGTGGTGGGTGAACTCGTGGGCCACGGTGGCGAAGATCTCGTCCTTCCAGGTCTCCTCGTCCTCGCCGGCCAGCAGGGCGGCGAAGGAGCCGTAGTAGAGGACGATGTACCGCCCCAGCAGGTCGTGGCAGTACTCCCCCATAATGTACATCTCCCCCGGGGGGAACTCCGGGTCGGGGAGGGCCTCCTCCTCCAGCTGGATGCCTCCGTCCAGGTCCTGAAAAAACGCCTCGGGGAAGTCCTGGGAGATCTCCTCCAGCCAGTCCCCCATGGTCTCATAGCTGGGCACCATCAAGCGGTCCCTCCTTCCTGGGATGCGGCGGGGCGGCGGGCGCCCCTCTGGAGGTATGATACCACAGGCGGGCGGCTATTGCCAGCCCAAAACGCCGAAGCACAGCAGGCCCAGCAGGGCGCTGATCCCGATGACCGCCGGGACGCCCAGCCTGCACTTGAGCAGCAGGAACAGGTCCAGCCCGCCGATGGCCACGGCGGGGAGGTTCACATTGCCCGCGGCCCCCAGGTAGTTGGTGTACAGGGAGCACATGACCCCTACGATCATCCCCAGGCAGGCGGGGCGGACGCCCACCAGGATGTGCTCCATGTACTTGTTGTTCTTCACGTGCTCGAAGAACACCGCCGCCACGGCGCACAGGGTCAGGGTGGGGGAGAGCACCCCCAGATTGGCCATGACCGCCCCGGGGATGCCGGCGGCGTGGATGCCCGCGAAGGTGGCGCAGTTCAGGCCCAGGGGGCCGGGGGTCATCTCGGCGATGGCCACGATGTCGGACACCTCGCCGGCGGTCATCCAGCCGTGGGAGAGGACCTCGCTGGTGATGAGGGGGATCATGGACAGCCCGCCGAAGCTGGTGAACCCGATCTTTACAAAGCTCCACAGCAGTTCAAGCAGCACCATGGGACGTCCCGCCTCCTCTCCGCTCGTAAAACTCACAGATCAAAAGCCCGCTGACGATGCCCATGACCACCAGCAGCACGCAGCTCACGTTCCAGAACAGGTACAGGGAGAGGGACAGCAGGGCCACCGCCACACAGGGGGGATAGCGGAAGGCCCCCTTTACCAGGGGGAGGGCCGCCGAGGCCATGATGGGCACGATGGAGGCCCGCACCCCGGTCATGGCCGCCGCCACCCAGTAGTTGTCCCGCACCGCGGTGTAGCAGAGGGTGAGGACGGACAGCACCAGAAAGGGCGGCAGGATCATGGCAAAGAGGCACACCACCCCGCCCGCCAGACCGGCCACGTGGTTGCCGTACAGCATGGCCACGTTGCCGATCATGGTGCCGGGCAGGCTGCGCCCCACGCTGGTGATGTCCAGCAGCTCCTCTCCGGTGATGGTGTGCTTTTTTTCCACGTACAGCCGCTGCATCTGGGCCACGATGCTCCACCCTCCGCCAAAGGTGAAGCAGCCGAACTGGAAGAATTCCCCGAACAAAACGGCCAGGTCTTTTCCTCGTCTCATAGAGCCGCCTCCTTTTCTCCCCTTTATCATACACCCGGGGAGGGGGGAGCGGTCAAGAGGGCGGACGGACCCTAGTTCCGTCCGGCCCTCTGGCGGGGGACCGTGAAGGCGGGGGGCTCCTCCTCCGGGGCGGCGCGGCGGCGGGCGAGGGCCTTAGCGCACTCGCAGATGGGCACCGGGGCGGCGGCCAGCAGCAGCACGGTGAGCCACTGGGACAGGTCCATGGGGACCACGGAGAACACCCCCTGGAGGGGCGGGATGAGCAGCACCGACAGCTGCAGGGCCAGCCCCGCCAGAAAGGCCCGGTTCATGGCCGGGTTGGACAGCACCCCCTGGTCAAACAGGGAGCGGTCCTCGCTGCGCACGTTGAAGGCGTGGAACAGCTGGCTGAGGGTGAGGGTGGAGAAGGCCATGGTGTTGGCCACCGCCCCCTCCAGCCCCGGGGCGGCCAGGCGGAAAAAGCCCAGAAAATAGGCCGCCAGGGTGAGCCCCCCTACCATCAGCCCCTGCCAGGCCAGGCGCAGGGAGAACTTTTGGTCAAACAGCCCCTGGTCCGCCGGGCGGGGGGGCTGCTCCATCACCCCGTCCTCCACCGGCTCCACCCCCAGGGCCAGGGCGGGGAGGGAGTCGGTGACCAGGTTGAGCCACAGCAGCTGCACCGGCACCAGGGGCATCTGCCCGAAGTTGAGCACGGTGGCGGCAAAGATGGTGAGGATCTCCCCGATGTTACAGGAGAGCAGGTAGTGGATGGCCTTGCGGATGTTGGCGTAGATGCCCCGGCCCTCCTGGATGGCGGCCACGATGGTGGAGAAGTTGTCGTCGGTGAGGATCATGGCGGCGGCCCCCTTGGCCACGTCGGTGCCCGCCCGCCCCATGGCGCAGCCGATGTCGGCCGCCTTCAGGGCGGGGGCGTCGTTCACCCCGTCCCCGGTCATGGCCACCACCTTCCCCCACTTCTGCCAGGCCTGGACGATGCGCATTTTGTGCTCCGGGGACACCCGGGCGAAGACGGAGAACTGGTCAATGTCCTCCTCCAGCAGCTCCTGGGGCAGGAAGTCCAGCTCCGCCCCGGTGAGCACCCGGTCCCCTGGGCGGAGGATGTCCAGCTCCCGGGCCACGGCGGCGGCGGTGGCCCTGTGGTCCCCGGTGATCATCACCGGCCGCACCCCCGCCCGGTGGCACAGGGCCACCGCCCGCCGGGCCTCCGGCCGGGGCGGGTCCATCAGGCCGAACAGCCCCAGGAAGGTGAGCCCTGTCTCAATGGTCCGGGAGTCCAGGGTGGGGGGGAGGAAGGTCAGGTCCCGCTGGGCCACCGCCAGCACCCGCAGGGCCTGCCCCGCCATCTCCTCGTTGGCCCGGAGGATGCGGGTGCGCTGGGCGCCGGTGAGCGGGCCCCTGGGCCCGGCGGTGCACCGCTCCAGCAGCACGTCCGGCGCCCCCTTTACGTACACCCGAAAGCCCCCGTCCGCCCTGGGGTGGATGGTGGACATGAGCTTGCGGGAGGAGTCGAAGGGGAGCTCCTCCCGGCGGGGCTGGGCCTCCTCCAGCTTGTTCTTGTCCAGCCCCTCCTTG
>CASEKM010000223.1 GCA_949288405.1 uncultured bacterium
GTGTTCACCCCGATGGCCATAGCGCCGTAGGGGGTGTTGTACATGGACATGTGCCGCCGCCCCTCCTGGAACACCATCTGGGAGTTGAACTCCCCCACCCGCATCAGGGTGATCCGCTCCGGCTCGATCTGAAACGTGGTCAGGGTGCCCTCCAGCCCGGTGAGCTGGCTCTCCTGATAGGACAGGGTGTAGCTGTTCCCCTCCCGCTCCAGGCGGCCCTGGGTCACCAGCTCCATGGTATCCGGATCGGCGTCCTCAAACCGCTGGACCCCCTTGATGGAAATGATCACATCTTTCTCCACTGAAAACCCTCCAGGTTTTTGCTGTATCCTCCACTTCCATACCAGATGGAAAATGGGCTATGGCATTATACACTGGAACCCCGGTCCCTGTAAAGAGAAAGCTGGATTTATTTCCGGTCACACCGTGATCAGCTCATAGCTGCGGGTGCCCAGGCCGATCTTCTCCGCGTGCTCCAGGCAGCTCTTCCAGTCGGTGACCGGCATGCTGTTCTTGAAGTGGTCGTGGTGGTCGCAGAAGCCCTGGGCGTGCATATTGTCGTCCAGCAGGCTTCCGGGAATGGGGGCCTGCTTTAGGCAGGCGTCGGCGCAGGCCTGGTCCAGGGCCACCGGGTCGAAGGAGGCGAACATGCCCACGTCGGGCAGAATGGCCATGTCGTTCTCCCCGTGGCAGTCGCAGTAGGGGGACACGTCGATGACCAGGCTGATGTGGAACTGGGGACGGCCGGAGACCACCGCCAGGGCGTACTCGGCCATCTTCCGGTTCAGGTCCTCCACCGCCGCGTCGTTCTCCACGGAGATGGCGTCCAGGCGGCAGGCGGAGATGCACCGGCCGCAGCCGGCGCACTTGCTGTGGTCGATGGAGGCCTTGTTGTCCGGGCCGTAGGAGATGGCGCCCTGGGCGCACTGCTTGGCGCACATGCGGCAGCCCACGCACAGGGCCTGGTCCACGTTGGGCTTGCCGGCGGCGTGCTGCTCCATCTTGCCCCGGCGGCTCCCGCAGCCCATGCCGATGTTTTTGATGGCCCCGCCGAAGCCGGTGAGCTCGTGGCCCTTGAAGTGGCTCAGGCTGATGAAGATATCCGCGTCCATGATGGCCCGGCCGATCTTGGCCGTCTGCACATACTCCCCGTTGGGCACCGGCACCTCCACGTCGTCGCTGCCCTTCAGACCGTCGGCGATGAGGATCTGGCAGCCGGTGGAGTAGGGGGTGTAGCCGTTCTCAAAGGCGCTGTCCAGGTGCTCCAGGGCGTTCTTCCGGCGGCCCGGGTACAGGGTGTTGCAGTCGGTCAGGAAGGGGATGCCCCCCAGGGACTTGATCACGTCGGCCACCCGCTTGGCGTAGTTGGGCCGCAGGAAGGCCAGGTTGCCCGGCTCCCCGAAGTGGATCTTGATGGCGGTCATCTTGTGGTCAAAGTCGATGCCGCCGATGCCGGCGGCCCGGATCAGCTTCTCCAGCTTGTCCAACTGGCTCACCCCGATCTGGGTGCGCAGGTCGGTGAAGTATACCTTTGCTTTCTCCATTGTCATTTCCTCCTCACAAAATATCTCGCGTATGGGGTCCGCTCCGCCATGGACGTCAGGGCGGCGCGGGCGCTTGACGGTCAAAAGCGGCTGAAGGCGATCCCCTTCTTGGCCTCGATGGCCCCGGGCACGATGGCGCAGAAGGAGCCGGCCACGATGAGGATGATGCCCATGAGCATGTTGAAGGGGATCTCCTCCCCGTGGAGGGCCCAGGCCAGCACCGGGGACAGGGCGGGCTTGAAGAAGTACACCAGGGAGACGATGCTGGCGGGCTGGTACTCCATGGCCATAAAGTAGGCGCAGAAGCCGATGCCCGCCACCCCGGCGGAGACGTACAGCACCACAGGCAGGTTCTCCAGGGTGTAGCCGGAGATCAGGGGCACATTGGCGAAGGCGGGCAGGCCCATCCCCAGGATGGCGTCGGCCACCGCCGGGATGTGGGTGACACCGATGAACACCAGGATGATCAGGCTGCCGAACAGGAAGCCGAAGCAGGTGACCACCGGCCCGCCGAACTGGGCCACCTTCTTCTTGCCCATCACTCCATAGATGGCAAACAGGATGGTGGCCGCCAGGGTGAGGGCCACGCCCACCATGTTCAGCCGGGTCTCAAAGGGGTTGATGATGGCCACCGTCCCCGCCACCTCCAGCACCAGGGCCGCGATGTGCCGCCCCCGGATGGGCTCCCCCAGAAACAGAAAGGCCAGGAAGGTGACGAACACCGGGTTGCAGCTGAACAGCACCGCCACCACCCCGGAGTCGGTGTAGTTCACCGACAGCTGGTAGATGGGCATGCACAGGGCGATCCCCACCAGGCCCAGCAGGGCGAAGTACCCCAGGTCCCGCCCGCTCACCGACAGCCCCCGCTTCTTCAGGGTCCGCCAGGCCAGGGGGGCCAGGAACAGGAAGCCGATGAAGAACCGGGCGAAGGTGAGCTGGACGGAGTTCACCTCACCGGCGATGTACTTCAGGGCCACCTCGAAGGTGCCGAACATGACGGTGGCGATGGCGATGAACAGGTATCCGCGATTCATGGGGCTCTCTCCTCTCTTGTTTGGATCTCGCCGCCGGCGGGCGGCGCTCAGGCTGCGGGGCGGCAAACGGCGGGCGACCCAGATGTGCCGCCCCTACGGAGGGCCCGGAAACCATCCCTCATTTCGTAGGGGCCGGACACCGGCCGGCCCGCCCAAAAACGGGACACGGTTCGGAACGGGCGGGTGAGGGCACCCGCCCCTACGGCGGGCCAGGAACCGTCCCTCATTTTGTAGGGGCCGGTCCCAGACCGGCCCGCGGGCGCACAGTGTGCGCCCCTACGGTTGAAACGGTCTGCCCTCATAACCAGAACCGTTCCCCTCATCTGTCTGGCCTTCGGCCATTTCCCTATCCCCTCTGTCTCGCTATGCTCGACATCTCCCCTTTTCAAGGGGAAATGTCCCAACGGGACAAAAGGGATGGGGATGACCGCCGAAGGCGGTGGAGGGATTCCGACTAACGAAAACTTTTTGCTCAACGGAATCCCCCTGTCACCGCCTGACGGCGGCGACAGCCCCCTTTTACAAGGGGGCCTGGGCGGCGGGGGCACACCCCAGGGTGGCTTCATCTCGGCCTAAGAGCCGCCGCTTTGCGGCGGTTGGCCTCGAAATGCGCCTGCGGGCGCGATCTTGCCCCTGCGGGGCAATTCACCTTCAGCCCCTCCCCTACGG
>CASEKM010000224.1 GCA_949288405.1 uncultured bacterium
TTTGAAATCCTCGGGCGAAATGAATTCGCCCTGCGGCAAGGTTTTCGCCCATGGCGAAAACGCTTGGACGCGCCTGCGGCGCGGGCCCGCTTTGCGGGCCGGGGCGACTGGTGGAAACGTTACTGCAGCTCTTCCAGTTCTGCCATCCACAGAGCCGCCACCGCGTCCGACGGCATTCTCCAGTCGCCCCGGGGGGACAGGGTGACGGAGCCCACCTTGGGGCCGTCGGGCAGGCAGGAGCGCTTGAACTGCTGGGTGAAGAAGCGGCGGTAGAAGTTGTTCAGCCACTTCAAAATGACCGCCCGGCCGTACCGGTCGCCCAGGGCCTGCTCCGCCAGACGGAACACCTTCCGGGGGGAGAAGCCCCAGCGGATGGCGTAGTACAGGAAGAAGTCGTGGAGCTCGTAGGGCCCCACCAGGTCCTCCGTCTTCTGGCTGATCTTGCCGCCCACGGCGGGGAGCAGCTCGGGGGAGACGGGGGTGTCCAGGATGTCGTCCAGCACGGCGGACAGCTTGGGGTCCTCGCCCCCCTTGTCGTCGGAGACAAAGGACACCAGGTGGCGCACCAGGGTCTTGGGGATGCCGGCGTTCACCGCGTACATGGACATGTGGTCCCCGTTATAGGTTGCCCAGCCCAGGGCCAGCTCACTCAGGTCTCCGGTGCCGATGACCATGCCCCCCGTCTGGTTGGCGATGTCCATGAGCACCTGGGTGCGCTCCCGGGCCTGGCCGTTCTCAAAGGTGACGGAGTGGTCCTCCATGGACTGGCCGATGTCCTTGAAGTGGACCTTCACCGCCTCGCCGATGTCGATGCGCTTCAGGGTGGCCCCCAGGCGCTCGGCCAGCTCCATGGCGTTGTCCCGGGTGCGGTCGGTGGTGCCGAAGCAGGGCATGGTGACGGCGATGATGTC
Organism: uncultured bacterium; assembly: GCA_949288405.1. Classification (GTDB taxonomy): domain Bacteria; phylum Bacillota; class Clostridia; order Oscillospirales; family Oscillospiraceae; genus Lawsonibacter. The sequence continues at coordinate 912 of CASEKM010000224.1, forward strand.
GCTGGAGGGACGGCCCAGCAGCTTCATGGCCACGGCGGTGATGAGGATGGCCAGGGTGGAGTCCAGTCCCCCGGACAGGCCCACCACGGCGGTGCGGGCCCGGGTGTGCTCCAGCCGCTTGGTCAGGCCCAGGGCGGCGATCTTCAAAATCTCGTTGCACCGCTCCGCCCGGTCCCCGGCGTCGTCGGGGACGAAGGGGTTGGGGGAGATATACCGGGTGAGCTTGGTGGTCCCCAGCTCCAGGTCGAAGTAGTTGGGGAAGATTTCCCGGCCGCTGGGGGGGAAGGTGGACATGCGCCGGCGCTCGTAGGCCAGGCGCTGCACGTCGATCTCGCTGACGGTAAGGCCGGTGTGGAACCGCCGCTCCGCCAGAAGGGCGCCGTTCTCGGCGATCAGGTTGTGGCCGCTGAACACCAGGTCGGTGGTGGACTCCCCCTCCCCGGCGTCGGCGTACACATAGCCGCACAGCAGCCGGGCGGACTGGCCCGCCACCAGCTGCCGCCGGTAGCCGTCCTTGCCCACCACCTCATCGCTGGCGGAGGGGTTCAGGATGAGGGTCGCCCCCTCGGCGCACAGCCGGGCGGAGGGGGGCTCTGCCACCCACAGGTCCTCACAGATCTCCACTCCGATGACCAGCTCGGGCATGGAGGCGCAGCGGAACAGCTGGGCGGGAGAGAACTCCACGCTCTCCTGTCCGGCGAAGGGGATGGAGAAGTCGGTGTCGCTCAGCTCCCGGGCGGAGGTAAACCACCGCCCCTCATAGAACTCTCCGTAGTTGGGGATGTGGGTCTTGGGCACCAGGCCCAGGATCTTTCCCTTGTGGACCACAGCGGCGCAGTTGTACAGCTTATTGTTGCACCGCACCGGCAGGCCGATGGCCGTCACCATGTCCAGGTTCCGGGTGGCCTCCAGAATGGTCCTCAGGCCCTCCTCGGCCCCCCGCAGCAGGGTGTCCTGCAAAAACAGGTCCCCGCAGGTATAGCCGGTGAGGCACAGCTCCGGCAGGCACAGCACCCGCACCCCCTGCTTGTCCGCCTCCCGCATGAGGGTAAAAATCTGCTCCGCGTTATAGCGGCAGTCCGCCACCCGGATCTTGGGGGTGCCGGCCGCCACCTTGACAAATCCGTCCCGCATATCAAAAACCTCCCTTAATGGTCTTGGTTTCGCAATCAGTATGATAGCGCAATTTTTGGGGAAAAGCAACCCGCGCCCGGCCCGCTCACCGCCTCTTCAGCAGGCGGATGTCGTCCCCGAAAAAGTGGAGCACATTGAACTCCCCCAGCAGGCGGGAGGCGATCTGGGGCGAGTACCGCCGCGCCACGTCCTCCGGAGTCAGGTTGGAGGAGATCACCATCCGCCGGTCCCCCACCAGGCGGGTGTTCAGCAGCTCGTAGAGGGCCGACTGGGTGAACTGGGTGGTGAGCTCGCTGCCCAGGTCGTCCAGGATCAGCAGGTCACAGCTGAGGTAGCGCCGGGTCTCGTCCCGGGCGCTCTGGACCCCCTCCGCGTCCCGCTGGAATTTCCGGTTTTCAAACTGGGCGAAGATGTTCCCGGCGGTGTCGTACACCACCGAGAATCCCTGTTCTGACACGCTGCGGGCGATGCAGGCCGACAGGAAGGTCTTACCCAGGCCCGGAGCTCCGGTGAGAAACAGATTTTTAAACTGAAAGCGCCCGAATTTCTGGGCGTAGTTCAGGCACACCTCGTACACCAGATCCATGTTGGCCCGGGGAGAGGAGGCCCGTCCCGGCCACAGCTGGTCGCTGTAGTAGTCCAGGCGGAAGGTGTCGAAGGACTGCTCCCCCAGGTCCAGCAGCTTGGACAGCTCCTTGATCTGCTCCTGGGCGCACAGCTCCTTCAGGCAGTCGCACATTTTCGCCCCCCGCCAGCCGGTGTCCCCGCACTTGGGGCAGGCGGGCTTGTCGTCCAGGGCGTCCTCCGGCAGGCCCAGCCCCCCCAGCAGCACCGCCCGCTGGCGCTGGATGTCCAGATTCCGCTCCCGGATGCTCTGGAGCAGATGCTCTGGGACGGCGTAAGCCTTCCTAAAGATCCGATCGCGGAAGATCTGGAACTTCCGGAAACAAACGCAGCCGGAGCTGATGTAACATGGACATCAGGCAACAAAGAGATTATCAGCGATAAAGGCGAGCTGATCTCCCAGCCTGAGAACGATACAGAAGTCACAATGACAGCCTCTATCGGGGAACAGAAAAAAGAGTTTACCGTAACAGTCGCAGGTTTAAATTCTCTCCTTCAGGAGGCGGCAGACGCTCTGACAATCGAGAATGCAGATGATGTAAGAGGCAACCTGTCCCTGGTAAAAGAAGGAAAGACCG
>CASEKM010000225.1 GCA_949288405.1 uncultured bacterium
CGCCCTTCGGGCGGCGGAACTAAAAAAGAAAGACACGCCGAAGCGTGTCTTTCTGTGTGGTGGAGATAAGCGGGATCGAACCGCTGACCTCTTGAATGCCATTCAAGCGCTCTCCCAGCTGAGCTATACCCCCAACTTCGCCGTCCGCCGAAGCACTTGGCGAACAACGAAGCTTATTTTAGCAGGGGGACGGGAGATTGTCAACCCTTTTTGCGAAATTTTTCAAAAAAGTTTGCTTGCGCTTAGAAGGGGCCGTAGTTGATGGCGTTGGCCACAATGATCAGGACGTAGGCCGCCACCATCATGGTGCCGATGGACTTGATGGCGAAGCGGAACCACTTGCCGAAGTCCATGCCGCACAGGGCGCAGGCCACGGCGGCGCCGGCGGGCCACAGGTAGTTGGTCAGGCCGTCGCCCAGCTGATAGGTGAGCACCATGACCTGCTGGTTGATGCCCAGGATCTGGCCCAGGGGGCTGAGGATGGGCATCATCATCACGGCCTTGCCGGAGCCGGAGACCACGAAGAAGTTCAGGCAGGTGACGAACACATAGATGATGAGCAGGGTGATCATGGGGCTCTTGCCCTGGAGGGCGTTGCTCATGTAGTACACGGCGGTGTCCATGATGTTGGCCTCGTTGAGCAGGACCATGACGCCGTTGGCGAAGCCGATGGCCAGGGCGGGGCCCAGCACCCGGGCGGCGCCGGCGGTGAAGCGGTTGCACACCTCATTGGGAGAGATGCCGAAGAGGATGGCCAGAAGGATCATGAAGATGATGTACATGGCGGTGATGTTGGGGAAGCTCCACTTCAGCACCACACAGCCGTAGCCCTGGATGATGGTGAGCACCAGGAAGCCGATCAGGGCGGTGACCCGCCGCCAGTCCATGGGGACCTCCTCCCCCAGAGAGGCGCTGGTGTCCTGATCCTTGTACTCCTCATAGCAGTAGCTCTTGGTGGGGTCCTTCCGGGTCTTGATGGCGTAGTGGAGCAGGAAGATCAGGCCGATGGTGAAGAACACCACCAGGACCACAAAGCGGTACCCCATGCCGGAGAACATGGGCAGGCCCACGATCTGCTGGGAGACGCCGGTGGTGAACATGTTCAGCATGCCGCAGGCGAAGCTGCCGCAGGAGCCCAGGATGACGGCGGCCGTGCCGGTCATCCGGTCAAAGCCCGCCGACATGATCACCATGACCGCCAGACCGTAGAAGGGGTATGCGCCCTCGCCGTAGCCCAGTACGCCGAAGATGGTGAACAGCACATACATGATGACCACCAGGCTCAGCTCCTTGCCCTTGGTGGCCCGGACCAGCTTGTGGATGCCGGCGGAGAAGGCGCCGGTGGACTCCAGGAAGCCCAGCACGCCGGAGCAGATGAGCAGGTTGGCCATGATGCTGATGCCGCCCACGATGCCGTTGTAGAAGGTCTGGAAGAAGGTATCCGGCATGATGTATTCCTTCTCCACGAAGTTGAACACATCGGGGTTGACGATCTCACGGCCGGAGTTGGGGTCCAGCACCCGCTCGAAGTTGCCGCTGGGGACAAAGAAGGAGATGGCCCACACCAGCAGCATGATGATGGTGAGGATCACGAAAACATGGGGCATTGCAAAGGAACGTTTTTTCTTTTCCATAGCTGTCTGCGCGGCAGGCATCCGCGCACTCCTTTCGGTGTGATTGTTTGGCGTCTTGCCTGATTGATTTCTATGGGGGTGTTCCTATCCCGGCGTCTCCCGCCAGAGGGGCCGGGTCCCGGGGCTCCAGTCTTTACTTGCCGTGCTTGTTCAGCCACTCCATGGCGCAGTTGGCATGGATGGCCGCGCCCTGGAAGAAGACGCTCTCGTCCAGCATCATGCGGGGGTTGTGGTGGGGGTACTGGTCGGGGCCGCCGGCGCCCAGGCAGATGAACATGCTGGGCACCGCCTCGGCCACATAGCTGAAGTCCTCGGTGCCCGCCATGGGGCCGGTCATCTCGATGTTCTCCTCCCCCACGATCTCGCCGATATAGGGGAGCAGCTCCTTGGAGACGGCGTCGTCTGTGTAGGTGCAGGGGCAGTTGAAGGTGACCAGCTCGTACTCCCCGTGCCAGGCCTTCACATAGTGGTCGACGATCTCCGGCAGCCGCTCCAGGATGTGGGCCCGGGCCTCGTTGTCATAGGTGCGCATGCCCATCTGCAGGGTGGCGGTGTCGGGGATGATGTTCACCGCGGAGCCGGATTTCAGCACGCCGGCGGACAGGGTGGCGGTGGCCTTGGGGTCCACCTCCCGGGTCATGAGCATATTGGCGGCGGTGTAGATCTGGTTGGCGATCATCAGGGGATCGATGGACAGCTGGGGGGTGGAGCTGTGTCCGCCCTTGCCCTGGATGTTCACGATGAAGCTGTCCAGCGAGGAGCTGGTCACTCCGGTGCAGTAGGTCACCTTGCCCACCTCGGTGGTGGAGAAGATGTGCAGGGCGAAGGCGGCGTCCACCTTGGGGTCCTCCAGCAGACCGTCGTCCACCATGGTCTTGGAGCCGTAGCCCATCTCCTCGCCGGGCTGGAACATGAGCTTCACGGTGCCCTTCAGCTCGGACTCGTGGTTCTTCAACAGCTGGGCAGCCCCCAGGAGCATGGCCGCGTGGGTGTCGTGGCCGCACATGTGGCTGGCTTTGCGCTTGGAGCAGAAGGGCAGGTCGTTGATCTCCTCCATGGGGAGGGCGTCGAAGTCGGCCCGGAGGAGGATGCAGGGGCTGCCGCTGCCGATGGTGGCCACCACGCCGGTGGAGGCCGCCATGTCCGGGAAACCCATGTCCACATACTTCTTCCGAATGTGGTCGGGCATGACGCCGCAGCGGTGAGACTGGATTCCCATCTCGGCCAGCCGCTTTTCGATGTAGGCGGCGGACTCAGGCAGGTCCATCCCCACCTCGGGGATTTGGTGGAGGTAGCGGCGGTCGGCCACGATCTGGTCTTGGAGCGCCTTTGCCTCCTGGTACAGGGATTTCATCGCTTCTCTCTCCTTTCACGGTATTGAGCTGTATTGACAGGTGTAAAGCAAACTTTCCTCGAATACGGCGGCGCCCCGTCCGGCCGAAGGCCGGGCGGGGACCGCAGTATATGGGGGCGGTAGAAGATTTGATTGGAGATGGGATCACTCAGAGGCCTGCGCCATATCGGGCTTGGACTCCTTGCCCAGGGCCTTCCAGATGACCGCGCCCACCACAAAGCCGATGA
>CASEKM010000226.1 GCA_949288405.1 uncultured bacterium
CCGGCTGCGGGGCGCTGGCCGCCGGGGAGGAGGCTGCGGCCCTGTCCGCCCTGCTGGAGGTCCCGCTGCGGGTGGAGGAGCAGGAGCGGGAGCGGCTCTCCCTGGTCCAGCAGGAGCCCCTGATGGCGGTGGCCGGAGTGGCCGCCCGCAGGAAGGACGGAGAGACGGTGAGCGGGGACGCGGGCACCTACTTCAAGCGGGCCGACGGGGCCCTGTACGTCCTCCTGTGCGACGGCATGGGCTCCGGACCCCAGGCCAACCGGGAGAGCACCCTGGCCCTGCGGCTGCTGGAGCAGTTTCTCCAGGCGGGGGTGGACACCGAGCATGCCCTGGTCACCCTCAACTCCGCCCTGGCCCTGCGGGGGGAGGAGGCCGGGGGATTCACCACCATCGACCTGCTCCAGGTGGACCTGTTCACCGGGGACGGGGCGGTGTTCAAGCTGGGGGCCGCCCCCACCTATGTGCGGAAGGGGGAGACGGTGCGGCGGATCGTGGGGACCTCCCTTCCGGCCGGACTGTCCGACGGGGAGAAGTTCGCCCCGGACCGGTTTCCCCTCCACCTGTCCCCCGGGGACTGCGTCCTGCTGGTGAGCGACGGGGTGGCGGGCGGCGGAGACGACAGCTGGCTGCGGGAGCGGTTTGCCGGATTTTCCGGGGACAGCCCTAAGGAGCTGGCCGCCGACCTGATCGCCCACAGCCCCCAGGGGGCCACCGACGACCGCACCGCCCTGGTAGTGCGCATTGAGAAGCGGGAGTAAGGAGCGGCGGGAACCGGTGTTTTAGTTGACAACGCCCGGTGCGGAGACTATAATAAAACAAGAAAGGGTGCTGCTGTGAGGCGGTTAACCCATTCCAAACAAGACTAAGCTACGTTAGCCGCTCGGGGGCAGACCGGGCGGCTAACACGCATTTGGGGCTATGTATGCCATCATCCAGAAGATGAGACTGAAACATACCAAGAAGCGTAGGACTTGCGTCCAGCGCCCGTTTCCCATCTGCATCACCCCCTCTCTCAAGGGAGTGGCTAACCGCCGTTTCACAACAGCACCGCAATTATCCTAGCATACGGCAGTTTTTTTGTAAAGATTTGATTCTCTGGGGGAAATCCCGGGAAAACTCTTGTAAAACGATAAAAACCGCATTATAATAAGCCTGTCCAGCCTGTGGGACAGGCTTTTGTTTTGCAATTAAGATTTTTACGATTGGAGAGAGACACAACTATGGAGCGCACCACCATTGCCGCGATCTTCGCGGATCAGGAGGCCCTGGGCGGACAGACGGTCACCGTCTGCGGCTGGGCCCGCACCATCCGGGACATGAAGACCTTTGGGTTTATCGAGCTCAACGACGGCTCCTGCTTTAAGAATCTGCAGGTAGTCATGGACGCCAATGTGCTGGATAATTACAAGGAGATCGCCGGGCAGAACGTGGGGGCCTCCCTCATCGTCACCGGAACGGTGGTGCTCACCCCTGAGGCCAAGCAGCCCCTGGAGGTGAAGGCCGCCTCCATCGCGGTGGAAGGTCCCTCCACCCCCGACTACCCCCTGCAGAAGAAGCGCCACAGCGTGGAGTTCCTGCGCACCATCCAGCACCTGCGCCCGAGAACCAACCTGTTCTCCGCTGCCTTCCGGGTGCGCTCGGTGGCTGCCCACGCCATCCACTGCTTCTTCCAGGACCGGGGCTTTGTGTATGTGAACACCCCCATCATCACCGGCAGCGACTGCGAGGGGGCGGGCGAGATGTTCCAGGTGACCACCCTGGACCTGGAGAACGTGCCCAAGAACCCCGACGGGACTGTGGACTATTCCCAGGACTTCTTCGGCAAGCGGGCCAGCCTCACCGTCTCCGGCCAGCTCAACGCGGAGAACTTCGCTATGGCCTTCGGGGACGTGTACACCTTCGGCCCCACCTTCCGGGCGGAGAACTCCAACACCCAGCGCCACGCCGCTGAGTTCTGGATGGTGGAGCCTGAGATGGCCTTCGCCGACCTGACCGACTATATGGACACCGCCGAGGCCATGATCAAGTATATCATCAACACCGTCATGGCCAAGTGCCCCGATGAGATGAACTTCTTCAACTCCTTCGTGGACAAGGGCCTGAAGGAGCGGCTGGAGCACGTGGCCTCCTCCGACTTCGCCCGGGTGAGCTACACCGAGGCGGTGGAGATCCTCAAGAAGCACAACAGCAAGTTCGACTACCCCGTGGAGTGGGGCAGCGACCTGCAGACCGAGCACGAGCGCTACCTCACCGAGGAGGTATACAAGCGCCCGGTGTTCGTCACCGACTACCCCAAGGAGATCAAGGCCTTCTATATGCGCCAGAACGACGACGGCAAGACCGTGGCCGCCGCCGACTGCCTGGTGCCCGGCATCGGCGAGATCATCGGCGGCTCCCAGCGTGAGGAGCGGCTGGAGGTGCTGGAGGCCCGTATCAAGGAGCTGGGGATGGACCCGAAGGACTACTGGTGGTACTGCGACCTGCGCAAGTACGGCTCCTGCCGCCACGCCGGCTTCGGCCTGGGCTTCGAGCGGATGGTCATGTACCTCACCGGCATCTCCAACATCCGCGACGTGGAGCTGCATCCGAGAACGGTGGGGAACGCGGAGTTTTAAGGAAGAGCAGAGAGGCCCCCGATGTGGAAGCGGCTGCCCGCAGCTCCACGTCGGGGGCCCCATCGCAGATGGGGCGGCGCGAGCGCGCCGTCCAAGCGTTTTGTCCGAAGGACAAAACCTTGCCGCGGACGGAATTCACTTCCGGCCGCGGTTTTTCAAATCGGGACCCCACAGGCGCGGGACGCGTCTGTGGGCGGAGCTGTATCCGAGAACGGTGGGCAACGCGGAGTTCTGATAAAGGTAGCTTATTAAATATGACAAAGCCCCGATGCGGAAGCGGTATCTTTAGCTTCCCATCGGGGCTTTTTCTGTTTTTCACAGCCGTTCCATTCTTCTTTCGAGGCGTTTTTTGATTTCACCGCCAAAGATAACTTTTTTCTTCTAACGGCCCGAGTCTCGGGCGGCGACCTTCTTTTTCCATGGCGAAAAAGAGGGGAAAACGCCCCCGGGGCCGACTCCCCCTATCAGGGGGAAATGTCCCGAAGGGACAGAGGGGATAGGGATAGGTGCCCCCAAAGGGGGCGGATGAGGGGAACGGCCCTGATTATGCAGGCGGTCCGTTTCCCGCGGGCCGCCGAGGGCGGCGGCCCCTACAGG
>CASEKM010000227.1 GCA_949288405.1 uncultured bacterium
GGGTAAGCGGTCCTATGGGCACGAAGTGCCCATCGGCCGCGTCCCCCGGCGATCCTTTGGTGACTTTCCCATCGCTGGGAAAGTCACTCGCCCCGCAGGGCGAAACCCCGTGAGACGGCGCGCCGGGGTCGTCGCGCCCTACAAAGGAGCCAAAACCAAGATGGGGGCGGCGGGGGCACACCCCAGGGTGGCTTCTCTCGGCCTTCGGCCGATTCACCTTCAGCCCCCGCCCTACAGGAGCATTGAAAATCTCCAGGGCGGCGAAATATCCTGGGACAGTGTCTCCTGCTCCCTCGTTTATTTCCCTAAGAAAATAGTATCAAGTTCTTTTTGCTTCTTTTTGTTTTAGAAAAAGAAGAGAAGAAAGGTGTGTAGAAAGAATTATGGCAAACAAGATTCAGGCAGCCCGGGCTCAGGTGGCCCAGCTGACCCAGTCCGCCTATGAGAAGGCGGCTCAGGCGGGCAAGCTGCCCGCCGGCGCTCAGGTAAAGGCCACCATCGAGATCCCCAAGGATACCGCCCATGGAGATTACGCCTCCTCCTTCGCTATGGCGGGGGCCAAGGCGCTGCGCATGGCCCCCCGGCAGATCGCCCAGACCATCGTGGACCATCTGGACCTGGAGGGGAGCTACTTCCAGAAGGTGGAGATCGCCGGGCCCGGCTTTCTGAATTTCACCCTGGGTCCCAAGTGGTACGGCGAGGTCCTCGCCGACGTGGAGGCGGAGGGCCCCCAGTACGGCGCCAACACCGAGGGGCACGGGGAGAAGGTCATGGTGGAGTTCGTCTCCGCCAACCCCACCGGCCCCATGCACATGGGCAACGCCCGGGGCGGCGTGCTGGGCGACACCCTGGCCAACGTGCTGCGCCGGGGTACATGCAGATCCTGCTGGGGGAGGAGAACGTGCCCTTCCCCGAGGAGGGCTACCACGGGGACGACATCAAGGAGCTGGCCCAGGCCATCTACCAGGAGCACGGGGACAGCTGGAAGGACCTGTCTGAGGAGGAGCGGCTGGACAAGATGGCCCAGTACGGCCTGTCCATCAACATCCCCAAGATGAAGGAGGACCTGCTCAAGTACGGCATCGTGTACGACCAGTGGTTCTTCGAGTCCTCCCTCCACGAGAGCGGCTATGTGGCCGAGACGGTGGCGCTGCTCACCGAGAAGGGCTGGACCTATGAGAAGGATGGGGCCCTTTGGCTGAACACCACCCAGCTGCTCAAGGAGAAGTACATGCGGGAGGGCAAGACCCAGGAGCAGGTGGACAAGCTGGACCTGAAGGACGACGTGCTCCGCCGGGCCAACGGCTTCTACACCTACTTCGCCGCCGACATCGCCTACCACCGCAACAAGCTGGAGGTGCGCAAGTTCGACAAGGCGGTGGACGTGTGGGGCGCCGACCACCACGGCCACGTGGCCCGCCTCCAGGCGGCCTTGGACGGCCTGGGGCTGGACGGCTCAAACCGGCTCATCGTGGTGCTCATGCAGCTGGTGAACCTGATGCAGGACGGCAAGCCGGTGCGCATGTCCAAGCGCTCGGGCAAGGCCATCGCCCTCCACGACCTGCTGGACGAGATCTCGGTGGACGCCGCCCGGTACTTCTTCAACTCCCGGGCCTCCACCAGCCCCCTGGACTTCGACCTGGACCTGGCCGTCCGGGAGGACAGCGAGAACCCGGTGTACTATGTCCAGTACGCCCACGCCCGCATCTGCTCCCTGACCTCCCGCATGCAGGAGGAGGGGGCGGCGGTGCCCGCCGCCGGGGAGGTGGACGCCTCCCTGCTGAAGGAGCCGGAGGAGCTGGCGCTCATCAAGGCCCTGGCCCAGTTCCCGGAGGAGATCCATCTGGCCGCCCGGGACTACGACCCCAGCCGCATCAACCGGTATCTGGTGTCCCTGGCCGGGGATTTCCACCGGTTCTACAACTCCTGCCGCTGCATGGTGGAGGACAAGGCCCTTCAGGCCGCCCGCCTGAAACTGGCCGACACGGTGCGCTCGGTGCTGGCCAACGGCATGGGCCTGCTGGGCGTGTCCGCGCCGGAGAAGATGTAACGGCTGAGTCCGGTGCGCCGGATGAGACAGGGCCGCCGCTCCGGCGGCGGCCTTCGGCCTTTGGGCCGTTTCCGAAAGGAGAGATGACCTACGGTTCAGAAGAAGAAAGAGCTCTTTTCCAGCTGGAGGGACTGGACCGAGAAAAACCGGAACTGGATCCTGTACGCCGCCGGGGTGCTCACCCTGTTCGGGGTGGCCGGCGGCGCGGCCATGCTGCCCGGCCAGGTGGCCCTCCAGGCGGTGCAGGAGGGGCAGACCGCCGTCTTGGTGGACAAGACCACCGCCGTGGGGGCCACCGGGGCCATCGCGGTGTTTTTCGGCATCCTCTTCGCCATGCGCCCCAGGGAGCTGGTGTACTTCATCGCCCTGTGGCTGGGGGTGTTTTTGGTCTACTCCCTGCTCATCATCAACCTGATGGTGTGATATGGACTGGACGCGGCTATCACATACCCTCCGGGACCGGACGCCCGGACTGATGGACGCCACCGGCCGGTACGCGGTGCTGGTCCCCCTGGTGGAGGGGGAGGAGGGCCCGTCCCTCCTCTATGAGGTGCGGGCCGGGAGCCTGCGCCGCCAGCCGGGGGAGGTGTGCTTCCCCGGCGGGAAGATGGAGGGGGACGAGACCCCGGAGGCGTGCGCCCTGCGGGAGACCTGGGAGGAGCTGGGCATCTCCCCAAAACGCATCCAGCTGCTGGGCAGGCTGGACTTCATCGCCCACCGGGCCAACTTCATCATGTACCCCATCCTGGCCCGGGTGGACCGGGAGGCCCTGGCCGGCATGGCCCCCAGCCCCGCCGAGGTGGCGGAGGTCTTCCTGATCCCCCTGGAGCACCTGATGACCCATCCGCCCCTGGAGTACAGCTACCGGCTGCTCCCCGACACGGACAAGAGCTTCCCCTACGACCTTCTGGGCATCCCCCGGAATTACAAATGGCAGCCGGGGGGCGAAAACGTCCCCGTCTACCCCTGGCAGGGGCACGCGGTCTGGGGGCTCACCGGCCGGATCACCCGGCATCTGGTGGGGCTCCTGCGGGAGAAAGGGTTGGAGCCATGAGAGAGCCGGAGCGGCTGGGCCCCTACACCCTGGTCCAGCCGGAGGGGGTGTTCCCCCTGGGGGAGGACGCCCTGGCTCTGGGGGAATTTGCCGCCCTGCGCCGGGGCTGGCGGGTGTGCGACCTGGGGACCGGGAGCGGCGTTCTGCTCCTGGCGCTGGCGGGGCGGGAGCCCTCCCTGGCCCTGTGGGGAATAGAGCGGGACCCGCTGTCCGCCCAGGCGGCCCGGGACAACCTGGCCCGGAACGGCCTGACAGGCGAGATCTGGACGGGGGACTGGGGGGAGTGCCCCTTCCCGCCGGGCTCCTGCGGCACCAACGAGTGTTTGGACAAGGCGGCTGCCGCTGTGGGCTGGTACGACAAGCACGGCAAGGCCAACCAGCAGACCGGCTCCATCCGCCGGGGCGTGGGCATCTCCGCCGGTACCCACGTCAGCAACGCCGCCCCCTTCTGCGTGGACTACAACACCGTCATCCTCCGTATCGAGCGGGACGGCACCCTCTTCGTCAACTCCTCCATTCCGGAGATCGGCCCCGGCTCCACCACCGCCTGCCTCCAGGTGGCCGCGGACCTCATCGGTGTGCCCTATAAGAATGCCGTCATGAAGTTCGGCGACACCGACGCCGCCCCCTTCGACATCGGCTCCCACGCCACCCGCACCCTGTACACCGTCAGCTACGTCATGGCCGACGCCGCCAAAAAGCTGCGCAAGGATATCTTTGACTGGGTGGGGGCCAAGCTGGGCATCGCTCCGGAAAACCTGGACATGGCGGACGGTATCATCACCTGCGACG
>CASEKM010000228.1 GCA_949288405.1 uncultured bacterium
GAACGATTTTATGCCGGCGGAAGGGCGGACACACAGGTCCGCCCCTACGGACGGATTTGACAGACAGAAGGAGACAGAACATGGACGCCATTCAAAAGAATCTGCTGGAGCAGGTAGCAGAGCTCCACGACGTGCCCGAGGGGGCCTATAATATCCGGGCCAACGGCAAGTCCGCCGCCCGGAACACCACCGCCAACATCGACATTGTGACCAAGACGGACAAGGACGGCATTGACATCATCATCAAGCCGGGCACCAAAAATCAGTCGGTCCACATCCCCGTGGTTTTGAGCGAGAGCGGCCTGACCGAGACGGTGTACAACGACTTCTTCATCGGGGACGACTGCGACGTGACCATCGTGGCCGGGTGCGGCATCCACAACTGCGGGGTGCAGAACTCGGAGCACTCGGGCATCCACTCCTTCCACGTGGGCAAGCGCTCCAGGGCAAGCGCTCCAAGGTCCGCTATGTGGAGCGCCACTACGGCGAGGGGGACGGCCTTGGGGAGAACATCATGAACCCCACCACCGTGGTGGAGATGGACGAGGACAGCTACATGGAGATGGAGACCACCCAGATCAAGGGCGTGGACTCCACCGTCCGCACCACCAACGCCAAGCTGGGCCCCCGGTCCACCCTCATCATCAAGGAGAAGGTGATGACCCACGGCAAACAGCTGGCCAAGTCCGACTTCACCGTGGACCTGGACGGGGAGGACTGCCACACCAACGTGATCTCCCACTCGGTGGCCCGGGACGACTCCAAGCAGGTGTTCCTGGCCCGGATCAACGGCAACGCCCGCTGCTACGGCCACTCGGAGTGCGACGCCATCATCATGGACCGGGGGGTGGTGGCCGCCATCCCGGAGGTCACCGCCAACTGTGTGGACGCCAGCCTGGTCCACGAGGCCGCCATCGGCAAGATCGCCGGGGAACAGCTCACCAAGCTGATGACCCTGGGGCTCACCGAGAAGGAGGCCGAGGAGCAGATCATCCAGGGATTTTTGAAGTAAAAAGCGGTTTTCGTGTGTGACAGATTAAAAATTGAGGCAAAAATGGACCCGTTACAGAACGATCTAGTTTTGTAACGGGTCCAAATTTTATCTTTTTGGGGATGATCTAAGATTCTTGGGAAAGAACCTCGCCCCGCAGGGCGAAACCCCCTCCCCATTCCCACGAAAGAGAAGGGGAAGAGGTGGCGGAAGAGGAAAAAGGAGAAAAATCACCTTCTCAAATACTCCGGCGGCCGGTATTGCAGCGCCTCCGCCAGATGGGGCACCTGGATCTCCTCCGAGCCGTCCAGGTCGGCGATGGTCCGGGCCACCCGGCGGATGCGGTCATAGCTGCGGGCGGTGAGGCCCATGCGGCTGAAAGCCCCCCGGAGGACGGTCTGGCAGTCCTCATCCAGGGCGCAGAACTGCTCCAGCCCCTCAGGGTCCATCTGGGCGTTGCACCGGCCCGCCTCCCGGGCGGTCTGCACCTCCCGGGCCCGGTCCACCCGCTCCTTCACCTGGGCGGAGGACTCGGAGGGCTCCCGGCGGGAGAGCTCGTCAAACTCCAGGGCGGACACCTCCACAAACAGGTCGATGCGGTCCAGCAGAGGACCGGACAGGCGGGATAGGTACTTCTCCACCTCCCCCTGGGAACACCGGCAGCGCCCCGAGGGGTGGCCGTACCAGCCGCACCGGCAGGGATTCATGGCGCACACCAGCATGAACCGGCTGGGGTAGGTGATGGAGCCCGAGGCCCGGGAGATCTGCACCTGTCCGTCCTCCAGGGGCTGGCGGAGCACCTCCAGCACGTCCTTCTGGAACTCAGGCAGCTCGTCCAGGAACAGGACCCCGTTGTGGGCCAGGGAGATCTCCCCGGGACGGGGGGTGGTCCCGCCCCCGGCCATGCCGGCGGTGGAGATGCTGTGGTGGGGGGAGCGGAAGGGGCGGCGGGTGATGAGGGGCCGGTCCGGGTCGGTGAGGCCCAGCACCGAGTGGATCTGGGTCACCTCCAGGGCCTCCGCCCGGGTCATGTCCGGCAGGATGGAGGGCAGCCGCTTGGCCAGCATGGACTTGCCGGACCCCGGCGGCCCCACCATGAGCACATTGTGTCCCCCGGCGGCGGCGATCTCCAGGGCCCGCTTCACCGGCTCCTGGCCCTTCACCTGGGAGAAGTCCGGCCCCAGCTCCGGGGTGAGGGCGCCGTCCCAGGCGGGGGCGGGGGAGAGGGGGGCCTCCCCGGTGAGGTGGCGCGCCAGCTGGCCCACGTCCTCCACCGGGTAGACCTCCAGCCCGCCGGCCAGGGTGGCCTCGGCGGCGTTCTTTTTGGGGACGTACAGACGGCGGAAGCCCGCCTCCCGGGCGGCCAGGGCCATGGGCAGCATCCCGGCGCAGGGGCGCAGCTTTCCCGACAGGGACAGCTCCCCCACAAAGGCGCTGTCCCTCTCCCGCAGCTTCAGCTGTCCCCCGGCGGCCAGCAGGCCCACCAGGATGGGCAGGTCGTACAGGGTGCCGATCTTTTTCACATGGGCGGGGGCCAGGTTTACGGTGATCCGGCTGACGGGAAAGGTGAAGCCGCAGTTCTTGATGGCGGAGCGCACCCGTTCCCGGGCCTCGTTCACCGCCGCGTCGGGCAGTCCCACCACCGTGAAGGCGGGCAGGCCGCTGGACAGGTCGCACTCCACGGACACCGGGTAGCCGGTGATCCCGTGGAGGCCCAGAGAGTGGACCTGATAGACCATTTGGATCGTCCTCCTAATTCAAAGGATCAGGCGGGGAGGGTTCTGTGAGAAGTGCCTGAAAATTTGTATAATACTATGGAAACCGCGGAAAAAACAGGACGCCTCCCCGGCGGCGGCCGGGAGAGCGCGGGCGGTTTTTCCTGTTTATTGTAATCTTGCGCAAGAAAGAATGCAAGAGCAACGGGTATTTTTGTGAGAAGAACAAAGAAAAAGCGTGGAGAGTGAATTTACAAACGGGCCAAAAAGTGATAAACTTACCTCTGTTGAGAGAACCGGCCGCTCCCCCCTGCCTGGGAGCGGCGCTGTCCCACCATGATATAAGTAAATCCTTATGGGGATTATAACTAAATCCACCATTGGATTTTCCATGGGAAGACAGTAAAATAGGGCAGAGAGTTGTGGGAACGGGGGAAAACCCCGTCTCTACAGAACTGAATAAGGAAGAAAGTAGGGAACTCTATGGCAAGAAAGTTCAAAACCATGGACGGCAACAATGCTGCGGCATATGTCAGCTACGCCTTCACCGAAGTGGCCGGCATCTACCCCATCACTCCGTCCAGCCCCATGGCCGACTATGTGGACCAGTGGGCGGCCCAGGGTCAGAAGAACATCTTCGGCTCCACCGTGAAGGTGATCGAGATGCAGTCTGAGGCCGGCGCCGCCGGTACCGTTCACGGCTCTCTGGCCGCGGGCGCTCTGACCACCACCTATACCGCCTCCCAGGGCCTGCTGCTGATGATCCCCAACATGTACAAGATCGCCGGCGAGCTGCTGCCCGGCGTCTTCCATGTGTCCGCCCGTACCGTGGCCGCCCAGTCCCTGAACATCTT
>CASEKM010000229.1 GCA_949288405.1 uncultured bacterium
TCCGCGGCACGCTTTTTGCCGCCCTCCGCACCTGCGGAGGGCGGCTGCCGTTTACCCCGCCTTAGGGGCGTTCAGGTCGCTTTCATTGCGGAGGGCCCGGAAGGCCTGATATGATGCGGATAGTCCAAAATGGGGAGGAACCGGGTGGAGGACGAGACGATGAGGATTGCCGTATGTGAAAACAGCTCAGAGGCGGCGGAGCAGCTCCGCGGCTGGATCGAGCAGTTCTGCGCCCTGTACCAGGTACCGGCGGTCTTCGCCTGCTACTCCTCCGCAGAACGCTTTGAGCGGGAGCGGGAACACTTCGACATCGTCTACATGGGCTTCGGCGGCAGCGTGGGATTTTATCAGGCCCGGCTGCTGGCGGAGCGGGACCGGGGGTGCCGGGTGATCCTGGTGGACGACACCCCGGACTTTGCCATTCGGGGGATGCGCCTGCACTGTGTGGATTTCATCCTCCGGCCGGTACAGTTTCGAAATGTGGTCCGCAGCATGGAGCTGGCCCTGAGGAGGCGGATGGGATGAACTGGACCCAGACCAGACGGAGGGCGGCGGAGATCCCCGCCGCGCCCGCCGCGGAGCAGACCCTCCGCCGGCAGATGGCCTGGGCGGCCGGAACGGAGCAGTTTCAGCACCGGGACCCCCTCTACCATGTCACCGAGAGCTTTCAGCAGACCTTCGACGCCATGGGCCGCCGACATGCAGAGGAGCTGGCGGGCGGCCGGCCAGAGGGCCAGGCGGCGGGGGAGCAGGCGCAGCAGCCGGAGGGCCGGGAGACGCCGGACCCCACCTCGGCCCGGGCCTTCTATGAGCGCCCCCAGCCGGAGGATCAGGATATGATCCGCCGCTTCTCCGAGACCGCCTTTCAGCGGGGCACCCTCTCCGGAGCGGTGCTGGAGGGGACGGGGCAGATGATGCTCTTCTCCTGCCTGAAGAAGACGGTGGGCCAGTCCCAGCCGGACAAGTGGCAGCAGCGCAAGCTCTTTGAGAAGGCCTCCCCCATGCGCAACGTCCCCGGACACAGCCCGGATAAGGTGATCTTCAACCGGGGCTTCACCCACAGCGCCGTGGGCCTTGTGGTGGACACCCTGCGGGACGCCCGCCGGACGGTGGAGGACATGCGGGACCTGGCCCTGGGCAAAAGCGAGATGGGACAGGCGGGGGCGGACACCCTGCGCACCATGTACCCCTTTTTGGACGACAGCCGGGAGCGGGCGCTGCTGGAGCAATACCGGCAGCAGCTGCGGCAGGCGGGAGCGGGCGGAGAGAAAGCGGCCCTTCAAAACGCCGCCGCCCGGATGGAGGCCTTGCTGGAAAAGAAGGCCCAGATGAAACAGGAATTTATCAACAAGCTCCGGTTCCTCTCCGACCGGGCCGCGGAAGCCCTGGCCGTCTTTTCAGAGCCCGGCTTTTCCCAGGCTCTGGACCAGGCCCTGCGGGAGAGCGTGGGGGCGGAGGAGCCGCCCCCGGACGAGGGGGGAGAAGACGGTGGAGCAGCACAGCCAGGCCCAGGAGCGCCAGACGGCGCGGCAGGAGGACCTCCAGCGGGAGGAGACCAGCCAGAGGAGCCCTGAGCGGGAGACCCTGGCCGCCGCCGGGCTGACGGCCCGGGCGCTGCTGGCCGGGGCGCCCCTGTGGGACCTGCCCCCCGCCAATTTGGAGGAGCTGGCCGCCCGCCTGGGCAACCAGGAGATGGCGGCACTGGTGGAGCGCCAGGGGCCGGCGGCGGAGGAGACAGCCTTTCACCTGCCGCTGGAGGAGCTGGAGACGGCTCCGTTCTCCGTGCCGGAGACCCAGGCTCAGCTGACGCGGCCCCCGGAGGGGCTGGCCGCCCCGGCGGAGCCGACGGCCGCCTTTGATCCGGCGAACCTGTTGGGATAGGGGGCGAGGCCTTTTGGAACGATTTGACCTGCCCCCCCAGGGGGCGGAGGAGCTGCGGGCCCTTTTGGAGTACAGCGGCGTGGACTTCCGCCGGGAGGGGGACCGCTTCCGGTTCTTCTTTGCCAGCCGGGGATGCCGGTGGCAGACGGTATGCCAGTGCCGGGACGACCTGGTGCTGGTCTACGGCGTCCACCCGGCCCGGGTGACCTGCCCGGAGCGGGCCCTGGCGCTGTGCTCCGAGCTGAACGGCCGGGTGATCCGGGGGAGCTTCTTCCTCCAGGAGGAGCGGATCGTCTTCCGCACCAGCGCCCGGCTCACCGAGCGCTTTGACGCGCGGGAGCGTATCGCCTCCGCGCTGGAATACAACGCCGCCGCCCTCTCCAGCCACTGGGAGCAGCTGGCGGCCGGGGCCCAGGGCGCTGGGCAATTTTCCTTGAATCCGAGCGCGGGCCAGAGGCCCGTTTGAAAAGCCGGGAGGGCTGCGGGCGGACCTCCCCTCCATCCGGAGGGAGGGTGGAGGCGCCGCCGGATCTCTCCCGGGGGTTGAAACGGACGCTGGTCCCGCGTTTTTGGAGAAATAAATCAACACAACAGCAAGCAAAATTTCATCATAGAAAGGAGGGGCGCTTCACGTCCGGCCCCCAGCCGATACGCGAGACGTGAAGCAAAGACATGGCAGAGTATTTATCCCCGGGTGTTTACGTGGAGGAGTATGATTCCGGCGCAACACCCATGCAGGGCGTGAGTACCAGCACCGCCGGCTTCGTCGGTCTGGCGGAGCGGGGACCGGTCATCGGGCAGCCCCAGCTGGTCACCAGCTTTGCCGACTACAAGCGGATGTACGGAGGTTACCTGAGCGAGGCCGCCTATGGGAACAACCGCTTCCTGCCCTATGCAGTGGAGCAGTTCTTCGCCAACGGCGGCGCCCGGGCCTACATCATGCGCGCGGTGCCCGGCGACGCCAAGGCGGGCAGCCGCACCGCCGGCGTGCTGAAGATCACCGCCGCCAACCCCGGCGCCTGGGCGGAGGACCTGCGGGTGACCGTCACCCCCGCCTCCAAGGCCAAGACTCAGGTCCTGGCGGTCAACGGGGCCGACCTGACCCTGAAGAACGCCGACGGCTTCAACCCCGGCGACGTGGTGGAGCTCTTTGACGGCAAGACCGTTGCCCATGCCACCGTGAAGAGCGTGCTGGACAAGGTGGTCACCCTGGACGCCCCCTGCGCCCTGGATGTGGCCGACACCAAGGTGGGCACCGCCAAGTACATCAAGACCTGCGAGATCACCCTCACCGCCCGCCTGGGCGAGA
>CASEKM010000230.1 GCA_949288405.1 uncultured bacterium
CCTGACCATTCGGTCAGGCGCCCTCCTATAAATAGTGCTTGCCGGTGTTTTTGAATGGATCGAAACTTATCGGAAGTACACCAGCGGGTCCTCCGGCCCCTGGGCCTTCTCCACCCGGTCGGCGTAGAGGACCACGCCCTCGCCCTCATACACGTTGGCGTGCTCCCACCGGATGGCGGCGTGGACGGTGACCCACTCCCCCTTGCGCAGGGAACGGGCGCGCTCGTACTTGCACAGGAAACCGAAAAAGCGGATGTCCTCCACGCAGCAGGTCATGGCGTTGCGGCCGGGGATAAAGGTCCCCTTGGGCAGCTTCATGCTGGTCATGGCCTGGGCCTTGAAGGTGATGGTCTTGCCCACGTACCGGTCCGGGTGGTCCTGGATGTCCAGGTACCAGATGCCGTAGTCGTCGTCCTCCAGGTCGATGTGGTCCGCGTCCAGGGAGTAGGGGAGGATGTCCTCCACCTCCAGCTCCTCCCCCCGCTCGTCCTCGAAGACCACCTCGCACATGCGGTTGGCCGCCCGGATGGAGCGCTTCCAGCCCGCCAGGGGCATGTCGGGGGTGCAGCGGTTGAAGAGGACCATGTCCGCCTCGGTGACCATATCGATGATCATGGACTGCATGTTGTTCCGGTACATCTCAAAGGTGGTGCCGTCGATCACATCGATGGCCTGGTAGAGGCCCCAGGTCTTGGGCAGCTTCAAATCCCTTAAAATCTGGATAGGCCACATGCCGTTGTACTCCATCAGCACCCGCTCGGGCTGATAGCGGCGGTCCACCTCCTGCAGGAAGGCGGTGGTGAGCTGCTCCTGAGACTCCACCGGCACCACCCGGCAGTTCTGCTTGGACAGCTTCTCCTGGTCGTACTCCTCCTCGCCGTCCTCCATGCCCAGGGTGTCGGTGAGCAGGGTGGTCTTGCCGCTGTCCAGAAAGCCGGTGATCACATACAGGGGAATGCGGGAATCAGGCATTTTCTTCTCCCTCCATTAGGCCAGCAGGAACAGCTTCTCCAGCTGGTCCTCCTTCAGATCGGAGCCGATGACGCACAGGCGGCCGGTGTAGTCCGCGGCCCCCTCCCGGATCTGGAACTCCTCGGGCACCAGGTCGAAGTGGAGCCAGGTCTTCCCGTCGTCGCAGGGGACCATGCCCTTGGCCCGGAGGATGTAGCCGGACAGGGAGGCCAGAATGTCCTGGAGCTCCTCACGGCTGTACTTCCGGGGGGTCTCCCGGCCCCAGGAGATAAAGATCTCGTCGGCGTCGTGGCCGTCGTGGTGGTGATGATGGTGGCCGCAGCAGCAGGCGTCGCACTCCTCCCCGTGGTCGTGGTGGTGCTCGTGCTCATGCTCGTGGTCGTGATGGTATTCGTGCTCGTGCTCATGCGCATGGTCGTGATCGTGGTGGTGTTCATGCTCATGTTCATGGTGATGATGCTCGTGGTTATGGACGTCGTCGCCGGCGTGCTCCCGGCCGATCTCCTCCATCAGCTCCTCGGCCAGGGAGTGGCCCCCCTCCATGGCGGAGACGATCTGGGCTCCGGTGAGCTGGTCCCAGGGGGTGGTGAGGATGGCGGCCTTCTGGTTCTTCTCCCGCAGCAGCTTCACGGCGGCGTTCAGCTTGCCCTCGTCCATGTTCTGGGTGCGGGAGAGGAGGATGGCGGAGGCGTGCTCCACCTGGTTGTTGAAGAACTCCCCGAAATTTTTCATATAGATGCGGGCCTTGGTGGCGTCCACCACGGTGACGAAGCTGTGCAGCTGCAGCTCCGGGGACTCCTTCTGCACCCGCTCCACGGCGGCGATCACGTCGGACAGCTTGCCCACGCCGGAGGGCTCGATGATGATGCGGTCGGGGGAGTAGTCGTCCAGCACCTTTTTCAGGGCGGCGCCGAAGTCGCCCACCAGGGAGCAGCAGATGCAGCCGGAGTTCATCTCGGTGATCTCCACCCCGGCGTCCTTCAGAAAGCCGCCGTCAATGCCGATCTCGCCGAACTCGTTCTCGATGAGCACGTTTTTCTGGCCCTGGAAGGACTCACTGAGCAGCTTCTTGATGAGGGTAGTCTTGCCGGCCCCCAGGAAGCCGGAGATGATGTCGATTTGAGTCATGGTATGTCAGATCCTTTCCAAAGATAAAAATAAACGGGATTTTAGCCCTCCCCCCGCTGGGGGGAAGGTGCCCCCGCAGGGGGCGGATGAGGGGGCGTGCGTGCGGGGGGCCGGCTCACCCTCATCCGTCACGGCCTTCGGCCGTGCCACCTTCCCCCTGGAAGGGGAAAGGCTGAAATAGGGATATGCGGGCGGCCGAAGGCCGCCACTACGGAACGTTTACCCCCAGATCAGGTGGGTGGCCTCCATGAGCGCGCACAGAAGGGCGGCGGCGGTCTCCCGGGTGCCGGGGTCCAGGGGCTGCTGGTTTCCCACCAGGGCGCCCAGCTGGCCCAGATTTCGGGCGGAGGTCTGGGCCCAGTCGGAGAACTGGTAGTAGGTTCCCCACTCTCCGGCGGAGAGATTCTTCTGGGACAGCTCATAGCCGTCCAAATTGGCCCAGGCGGCCACAGAGGAGAGAACGGTGACCATCTCCTCATAGGTGATGGTGTCCTCCGGGCGGAAGAGGCCGTCTCCGCCGGCCATGAAGCCCTTGGCGGCCATGGCATTCACCCCGCCGGCGTACCAGGCGTCCCCGGCCACGTCGGAGAAGAAGTTCTGGTCCGGCACCCGCAGATTCAGAGCGGAGGCCACCATGACGGCGAACTCCGCCCGGGTGACCGTGTCGGAGGGGCGGAAGTCCCCGTTCTCATTGCCGCTCACCAGGCCGTACACCGCCAGGGTGTTGATGGCGTCGGCGTAGGGGGAGCCGGCCGTATCGGAGAACATGCGGCTCTCATAGTCCAGCCCCAGGTCCTCCGCCAGGTCCGCCGGGGCGGTCGCGGTCCAGGTGGAGCCGCCGGAGCCCACAGAGAGCACGGCGTCGGGGGGCAGGGCCTCCAGCAGCTCGGCAAAGGCGGCCCGGTTGTCCGCGCGGCGGGCGGCAGTCTGGTCGATGTAGAAGGTGAAGCCGTCCAGCTCCAGCTTGTAGGAGCCGGAGGCGGTGGAGGGGGCGGCGGCCCGCAGGAGCAGGGCGGCCCGCTCTGTGTTCTCCTGGGAGATCAGCAGGGTGGGGAGGACGCCCACCGTGTCGTTGGTGGTCCCGTCGGGGGCGTAGAAGCGGTAGTGGGTCACCTTCAGGCAGTCCCCGTCAAAGAGCTCCGCCACCGTGCCGTTGGAGGAGTTCTCGTCCAGCACGGTCTGGGCCACCCCCTTGCCGTAGGTCCGCTGGCCGATGGCGATGCCCATGTGGTGGGCCCGAACGGCGGCGGTGAACAGCTCTGCGGCGCTGGCGGTCCCCGGACTGGTGAGGACCACCGCCGGCACGTCCGTCAGGTCAGGGGCGGCCGGGGAGACGTTCAGGGAGTAGGCCAGGCCGTCCCGGTCCCACATGTAGACCATTGTCCCGTTGGCGAACCAGCCCAGGCTCTTGGCCGCCGAGGTGTCGGTGCCCCCTGGATTGGACCGCAGGTCCACGATCCACAGGCTCGCCTGGTCCTCCAGCTCTGTGAGGGCCTCCCGGAAGACGTCCGGGGCGGAGGTGCCGAAGCTCTCACAGTCGATATAGCCCACATCCCCGTCCACCAGCTTATAGGTGGCAATGGGGAGGGTGACCGCCCGGCGCACCAGGGAGAAGTCCTGGACCCGGCCGCCGTCATGGAGGCGGACGGTGAGGGTGACGCAGGTGTCCGGCTCTCCCTGGATCAGGGCGGTGGCGTCCATGCCCGGCTCCAAGGTGACGCCGTCCACCGCCAAAATCCGGTCGCCGGCGGACAGACCGGCCTCCAGGGCGGGGGAATCGTCCAGAACGGACAGGATCTCCATTCCGTCGTCGATGGCGTTGGAGACAGACACGCCGATCCCCACCACAGTCTTACCGTTCACCTGATTTTTAAAATTCTGATACTCCTGGGCGGTCATATAGACGGTGTAGGGGTCGTCCAGGGCCGCCAGGATGGCCTCCACCGAGTCCAGGTTCAGAATGTCCTCCGGGATCTCATCCACATAGTAGGTCTCCAGCAGGGTGCGGGCCTCCTCGGCCTCCAGGGCGGAGGCGGGCAGGACACACAGGCTGAGGGTCAGGGCCAGAGACAGGGCGCTGGCCAGGATAAAAATGGTCACCTGGAGCCAGAGCGGGGCGCCCAGAGCGGAGGCGATCAGC
>CASEKM010000231.1 GCA_949288405.1 uncultured bacterium
CAGGGTTTTGGAAAAGTCAAGCTGATTTGGCGAATCACTTCCATAAGTCCCAGTACCCACGTAGGAGCCAAGCGCCCACCGGAGCGCCCGTCCATCCAGTTCGGTTAACTCCGAGATCTCGGCCTTCTGTTCCACCATTTGGCCCAACGATATCAAATCATCCCCGTCCGCCTTCTCCGCCATCTGCCCCGCCAACGCATCCAGCGCCGCGTCGATCTTAGCATTGTCCGCGTTGAACTCCGTCCGCTGTACCTGGTCCGTTGCCTCCCACTGGCACAGCTCATAGTGTTCCGTGTAATTGCTCGCCATAAAAAATTCCTCCTTGTTTGAGTTGGGACCAGGCTTTCCCCTAGAAGGGGGAAGCTGTCACCCGTCAGGGTGACTGATGAGGGTGACTACAGAGGTGTTGAGCTCTCTAAAGCCCCCTCATCCGTCTGGCCTGCGGCCAGCCACCTTCCCCCTGTGGGGGGAAGGCTTTGGTCCGTTCAAATAGGGAGGAACTCGCCCCTTTGTGGGACGTTTGCGTACATTTTCTGGAAATTAAGGCCGCAGTGCGGGCATCGGACAAAACCGGGCGGCCCCCTAGCGGCTTTTCGTGCCTTTTGGCCGCCCTAAAGGCACCCGCTCCGCAGGGCGAAACCCCGCCCCGGGGCAGCGGGATCACATTCTCACCCGTTCTCCCCCAGGTCCTCCAGCTTGATGGCGTTGATCAGCGCCGGCACCATCTGCTTTTTCCGGCTGACCACGCCGGGGAGAATGGCCATGCCGTTTTCCACCGGGGCGTGGAAGGCCTTCTCCACCAGCACATCCGCCCCACGGCCCGCCATCAGCAGCTCGGTGGTGGAGTGGACCACGTCGGTGAACATGTAGAAGATAAAGTCCAGATCCTGGTTCTTCAGGGCGGTGTCCAGATAGGGACCCACCAGGGCCTGGCTGGCCTTGCGGTTGCGCTCGCTCATGTAGCTGCCCTGGCCGATGCCGAAGCGGAGGTTCTTGCTGGTAAAGATCTTATAGTCGGTGTTGAAGACCTCCTCGGCCGTCTTGCCGCTCACGTCGCCGCCCGCCTCAAACATGGCGTCGGCGTAGGCCTCCAGATCCAGGTCCAGCTGCTTGGCCAGGGCCCGGGCCGCCTTTTCATCCAGGGAGGTGCAGGTGGGACTGCGGAACATGAGGGTGTCGGACAGGATGGCGGAGAGCATCAGGCCGGCGGTAGAGTCCTCGATTTCGATCTCATTTTCCTGGTAGAGCTGGTAGATGATGGTGCAGGTACACCCCACCGGCACATTTCGGAAGTAGACGGGGCCCTCGGTCTCCAGGGAGCCGATGCGGTGGTGGTCGATGATCTCCAGCACCTCGGCCTGGTCGATGCCGTCCACCGCCTGGCTGCGCTCGTTGTGGTCCACCAGGATCAGCTGCTTCTTGTGCAGGTTCATCAGATTCCGGCGGGAGACCACGCCCACATAGTGGCCCTCGTCGTCCAGCACCGGGAAGTAGCGGAAGCGGACGGAGGCCATCACCTTGGTCACCGAGTCCACGGGGCTGTTCAGGTTGAAGGTGAGCAGGTTGTTCTGCACCATGTAGTGGCGGATGGGGGCGGCCTGGCTGATGACCTGGCCGGCCACGTAGGTGCTGTAGGGGGTGCTGATGACGATGCACCCCTTCTCCGCCGCCAGCATGCAGATCACCTTGGACACCTTGCTGCCGGAGCACACCACAATGCAGCCCGCGTCCATCTCGATGGCGGCCAGCTGGCTGTCGCTGCGGTTGCCCACGATGACCACGTCGCCCTTGGTGATGGTGCGCTCCATGTGCTCGGCGCTGCCGGAGCCGATGCGGATGCAGCCCTCCACGCACCGGCCCTCAATGTCTCCCACCAGGACGGTGCCGTTCAGGGTCTCCACCACGTTGTGGTAGCTGGTCCGGGACTCGGCCAGGATGGAGATGTCAGGCACCTCCATGTTGGCGGTGGCGATGTCCCGCACGGTGATCAGCCCCTTCAGGCTCCGGCCCTCGTCCACCACGCACAGGGTGTCGATCACCAGGTCCCGCATGTTGGACCAGGCGCGGCGCACGGTCATCTCCCCGTCCACGCCGGGGATGGGGCGGATGTCCACATCCCGCAGCTGGGGGCTCACGTCGGTGTACAGCTCCGGGACGGGGGTCTGGAAGCGGTTGAGCACAAACTCCGTCTCCCGGTTGAGCAGGCCCGCCCGGCAGGGCTTACAGGGGTGTTCCGGGTCCAGCTTGTTTTTCAGGCGGCTGTAGGCAATGGCGGAGCAGATGGAATCCGTGTCTGGATTGCGGTGGCCGATCACCTTGATGGCATGGGTGTTGAGCTCCTGATTTGTCATAGTCTGCCTCTTTTCTCTTCTCTCTGCGGCGAAACGCGCCGTTCAGAGCTCTGTCTTGTTTCAAAGGGAGCCGGGCGGCCGCTCTGCCCCCGGCTCATATCCAGTATACCCTCTTTGTCCGGGAGGCGCAAGGCAAAAAGGGCGGTTTCAGGGTGCTTTCCCGAAAAACCGCCCGGAAAGCCCGGGACACGCCCCAGCGATTGTGACCGGTTTCGTTGTCCCCAGCCTCTATAATAGAGCTTGTCAAAGGGCTGGGAGGGGATGGAGATGACGGTCATCTATGTGGACACTCTGCTTGTGCTCAATGGGGCGGTGGACTACCTGCTCCTCCTGGCCGCCGCCCGGCTGGCCGGGGAGCCGCTGGACCGGCTGCGGTCCGCCCTGGGCGCGGTCCTGGGCGGGGGATATGCGGTGGCCGTCTTTCTCCCCGGCCTGGATTTTCTGGCCCGGCCCCCGTGCCGGCTGGCGGCGGCGGTGCTCATGGTGCTGACCGCCTTTTGGAAGAGCCGGCGGCTGCTGCGGCAGGTGGTGATTTTTTTTGCCCTCGCCTGCGCCTTCGGCGGGGGCGTGCTGGCCATCGGCCTGCTGGGCGGGCGGGGGCTCACCCTGTCCGCCGGGGTGCTCTCCTCCGCTATGGACCTGAAGATCGTGCTGCTGTCAGCGGCGGGGTGCTATGCGGCCCTCTCCCTGGTCCTCCGGGGGGCGGGCCGCCACGCCGGCCCGGGGGGAGAGCTGCGGCAGGTGCGCCTCACCCTGGGGGAGCGGCAGACGGAGCTCACCGCCCTGGTGGACACAGGGAACACCCTCACCGACCCAGCCACCGGG
>CASEKM010000232.1 GCA_949288405.1 uncultured bacterium
TGACTGGTTCTACACCCCCAACCTGATCGGCTACGGCGGCATCACCGGCGTGGGCCAGGTGGTCAACGCCTATATCCCCGTGATCCCCATCGGCCTGTTTGTCTTCCTCATCAACATCCCCCTGTTCATTCTGGGGTGGAAGTATATCGGCGGCCACCTGCTGGTGACCTCCCTGTACTCCATGGTGGTCTCGTCGGTGGCGGTGGACGCCTTCGCCCTGGTCATCGACTTTCAGCCCATGGACCCCACCCTGGCTGCCATCTGCGGCGGCGCGGCCATCGGCCTGTCTCTGGGGCTGATCTTCGCCCAGGGGGCCACCACCGGCGGCACCGACTTGGTGGCCCGGCTGGTGAAGCTGAAGCTGCCCTGGGTGCCCATGGGCAAGATGCTCCTGGTCATCGACATGGCCGTGGTGGTGCTGGTGGCCGTGGCCTTCGGCAACCTGACTACCGCCCTGTACGGCTTCATCGCTCAGGTGGTGTGCGCCTATGTCACCGACATGGTGCTCTACGGCCTGGACACCGCCAAGGTGGCCTATATCATCAGCGACAAGGCCCACGCCATCTCCGACGCCATTGTGGAGGACATGGACCGGGGCGTCACCGTGCTGCCCGCCAAGGGGGCCTACTCCGGGGACGACAAGTGGGTGCTCATGTGCGCCTTCAAGCAGAAGGAGATCGTGGACCTGAAGGCGCTCATCTTCGACATGGACCCCAAGGCCTTCATTATCGTGTGCGACGCCCATGAGGTGACGGGCAACGGCTTTAAGACGTACCAGAAAAACGACATCTGATGCAGACAGCGGGCGGGGAAGCCCGGAAAGAGAGGAGTATTTTTATGGCAGACCTGAAAAAGCTGCAGCAGAACCTGGAAGCAAAAGGCATCCAGTACCGCTACTTCGCCACCGGGCAGGAGGCGGCGGACTACCTGGACGGGCAGATCGACGGGGTCTCCGTTGGCATCGGCGGCTCCGCCACCGTGAAGGCCATCGGCCTCTACCCCAAGCTCACCGCCCACAACCAGGTGGTCTGGCACTGGGAGGGGGGCAGTCTGGCGGACGCCGCCCAGACGGAGGTCTACCTCAGCTCCGCCAATGCCCTGGCAGAGACCGGCGAGATCGTCAACATCGACGGCAACTGCAACCGCATCGCCTCCACCGTCTACGGCCACAGAAAGGTCTATTTTGTGGTGGGGATCAACAAGCTGGAGCCCGACTTTGAGCGGGCCCTGTGGCGGGCCAGGAATGTGGCCGCCCCCAAGCGCGCCCAGTCCCTGGGCAAGCACACCCCCTGCGCCGCCAAGGCCGACCGCTGCTATGACTGCTCCAGCCCGGAGCGGGTCTGCCGGGCGCTGAATGTGATCTGGTGCCGGCCCACTCCCATCGAGCATATGGAAGTGGTCTTGATCGGAGAAGAGCTGGGCATGTAAGGCCCGCAGCGTACAAAGGAGGTCCTGGGATGAAACGATGGCTGTGCGGCGTCTTGGCCGTTCTGATGCTGTTCCCCTCCGGCTGTTCTGCGATCCTGAACCGGGACTACACCTCGGTCACCCCCCACAGCGCCACCCCCGCCTCCGACGGCGAGAGCAACACCCTCCGGGTAGCCAGCTACCAGGAGCTGGTCAACGCCCTGGTCTATCTCATCGGCCGGCGGGCAGAGATGGGGGCTCTCCGGTTCGACGGGAGTGAAAATCAGGAGTCCGAGATCAAACAGATGCTGGACGAGGCCTGTCTGGAGGTGGTCCAGGAGGACCCCCTGGGAGCCTATGCGGTGGAGTACATCAAGTACAGCGTCACCCCCATCGTGGGCAGCTACGAGGCGGACGTACAGATCACCTACCGCCGCACCCGGGAACAGATGGCCTCCATTGTGGACGCCACCGGGACCGCCGCCATCCGCAGCGAGCTCAGCGAGGCCCTCTCCCAGTTCTCCACCCAGGTGGTGCTGCGCATCAGCTACTTTGAGGAGGACAGCGACTACATCCGCCAGCTGATGCGGGAGGCCTTCCTCACCAACCCGGCCTCCTCCCTGGACCTCCCTGACGCGGAGATCACCATGTACCCGGAGAGCGGCCAGCGGCGGATCGTGGAGGTGATCCTCACCTACCACCAATTCCGTCAGGCCCTGGAGAGCCAGCGCAACTCCCTGGTGCGGGAGGCGGACCGCCTGCTCCTCCAGGGGACGGATCAGACCCCCGCCCAGCTCATCTCCCTGGTGCAGGAGGCCTGCGCCTACTCGGAGCGCGGCGGCTCCACCGCCTACAGCGCCCTGATCGAGAGCCAGGCGGACAGCCAGGGGATGGCTCTGGCCCTCTCCCTGCTCTGTCAGCGCGCGGACCCCGTGGTCCCCTGTGTGGTGGTGGACGGGCAGCGGGGCGGCGTCTCCCACCTGTGGAACGTGGTGCAGACGGAGAACGGCTACCGGCATGTGGACCTGACCCAGTCCGGCCCCCCCGTCTTCCACACCGACGAGGAGATGTGGGCGCTGGGGTACAGCTGGACCAGCGAGCGGGTCCCCGCATGCACCACGGGAGAGGAGCCGTAACCTGCGAGAGATAAAAACGCCAGAGAGAGCACAGCCGCTCTCTCTGGCGTTTTTTGCTGCTATAAAGGTTTCCGGCTTACAGGCCCAGCTTCTGGGACACAAAATCATCTACGCAGGCCAGGGCGTTGTCCAGTTTGGATACGTCAGACCCGCCGCCCATGGCGCTGTCGGGCTTGCCGCCGCCCTTGCCGCCGCACACGGCGGTGACGGTCTTGATGATCTCGCCGGCCTTCAGGCCGCGGGCCACGGCCTCCTTGCCGCACACAGCCAGGAAGGTGAGCTTCTCCCCCTGAACGGTGGCCAGCACGCCCACCACGTCGGGGGCCTTGTCCCGGAGCAGGTCGCCCATCTGCCGCAGCTGGTTGGCGTCCGCATTGGGCACGGTGGCGGTGAGCACCTTCAGCCCGCCCACGGTGTGGGCGCCGAACAGGATGCGCTCGGCCTCACCGGCGGACTCCTTGGCCTTGAAGCGCTCCACCGCCTGGTGGAGCTGCTTGAGCTCGTTCATGGCCTGCTCCGCCTTCTCCCGCAGCTCGCCGGGCTTGGCCTTCAGAGCGGCGGCCGCCTGGAACAGCAGGTCCTGGTTGTGGTTCATCACCTCCAGGGACTTCAGGCCGGTGGTGGCCTCGAT
>CASEKM010000233.1 GCA_949288405.1 uncultured bacterium
GTGGACTTCATCATCGACATCGGCGGCCAGGACATGAAGTGCTTCAAGATCCGCAACCGGGCGGTGGACTCCATCATGCTCAACGAGGCCTGCTCCTCCGGCTGCGGCTCCTTCATCGAGACCTTTGCCAAGGCCCTGGGCTATTCCATCGCCGACTTTGCCAAGCTGGGCCTGTTTGCCCCCCACCCGGTGAACCTGGGCTCCCGGTGCACCGTGTTTATGAACTCCAGCGTGAAACAGGCCCAGAAGGACGGGGCCAGCGTGGAGGATATCTCCGCCGGACTGTCCATCTCCATTGTAAAGAACGCCATTTACAAGGTCATCCGGGCCGCCTCCCCCGACGACCTGGGCAAGCACATCGTGGTCCAGGGGGGCACCTTCCACAACGACGCGGTACTCCGGGCCTTTGAGCAGGAACTGGGCCGGGACGTGACACGCCCCACCATCGCCGGCATCATGGGGGCCTTCGGAGCCGCTCTGGCCGCCCGGGACCTGCACCTGGAGAAGAGCAGCCTGCTCTCCGCCCAGGCCCTGGAGAAATTCACCCACACCGCCAAGCCCGCCACCTGCGGGCTGTGCACCAACCACTGCTCCCTCACGGTGAACACCTTTGACGGGGGGCGGCGGTTCGTCTCGGGCAACCGGTGCTCCCGCCCCCTGGGGGAGGAGCCCACCCACCTGCCCGACCTGATGCGCTACAAATATCAAAAGCTCCGCGCCCTCCAGGGCAAGGGGCAGGGAGACGGTTCCCGGGGCCGGATCGGCATCCCCTTCGGCCTGAACATGTACGAGAACCTGCCCTTCTGGTTCGAGCTGTTCACCCGGCTGAACTTTGAAGTGGTCCTCTCCCCCGAGTCCAGCCGGAAGCTGTACCTGAAGGGACAGCGCACCATCCCCTCGGACACGGTGTGCTACCCCGCCAAGCTGCTCCACGGCCACATGGAGGCCCTGCATGCCCTACAACTTCAACGAGGGAGTCAGCGACAACAACTACAACTGTCCGGTGGTGGCCTACTACCCGGAACTGCTGGCCGCCAACGTGCCCGACCTGAAAAAGACCCGGTACCTGTACCCCTACTTCGGCCTGCACCGCCCCAAGGACTTTGAGAAGCACGCCGCCAAGTGGTTCGGAGAGGAGTTCGGCGTCCCCAAGCACGAGACAGTTTCCGCCGTCCGGGCCGCCTACGCGGCCTATGACGCCTATAAGAACGACCTGCGCCAGACCGCCCAGCAGTACATCGCCCAGGCCCGGGCTGAGGGCCGTCCCATCCTGGTGGTGGCCGGCCGGCCCTACCACATGGACCCGGAGATCAACCACGGCATCAACGACCTGATCACCAACTTCGGATTCATCCTCATCACCGAGGACGCGGTGTCCTACCTGGAGGACAAGGCCCCCCGCCACGTGCTCAACCAGTGGACCTACCACGCCCGCATGTACAATGCCGCCCGGTACGTGTGCACCCAGGAGGACATGGAGCTCATCCAGCTGGTGTCCTTCGGCTGCGGCATCGATGCCATCACCGGCGACGAGATGCGCTCCATCCTGGAGGAGGGCGGCAAGCTGTACACCCAGCTGAAGATCGACGACATCAGCAACCTGGGAGCCGTCAAGATCCGCATCCGCTCCCTGATGGCTGCCATTGAGGCGCGGAAACAGAGTGAAGAGTAGAGAGTGAAGAGTGAAGATATGAAATTCGCTAAAGACGAATGATTTGAAATCGTCCGGCTTAAGCCGGACACGATATCTCCACTCTCAACTCTATGAAAAAAGGAGTATTTATGGCTAAGTTAGTATACGACGAGACCGGCCGCCTGCTGTTCACCAAGGAGATGAAGGAGGAGTACACCCTCCTCATGCCCCAGATGCTGCCGGTCCACTTCGGCATGATGCAGAAGCTGCTCCAAAACGCCGGGTACAAGGTGGATATGCTCACCACCAACCACCGGGGCATTGTGGACGAGGGGCTCAAGTACGTCCACAACGACACCTGTTACCCCGCCCTGCTGGTCATCGGCCAGCTCATCGACGCGGTGAAGCACGGGGGCTACGACCCCCACAAGGTGGGCCTGCTCATCACCCAGACCGGCGGCGGCTGCCGCGCCTCCAACTACATCCACCTGCTGCGCAAGGCCCTGGAGAAGGCGGACATGGCCTATATTCCCGTGGTGTCCGTCAACCTGTCCGGCCTGGAGAAGAATCCCGGCTTCCAGCTGACCATCCCCTTTATCCGCAAGGCGGTGTACGCCATGATGTACGGGGATATCATCGTCAACGTGGCCAACCAGGTCCGCCCCTACGAGGTGAACGAGGGGGAGACCGACGCCATGGTGGAGGCCTGGTCCCACAAGCTGGTGGACGGCTTCGAGGCGGGCAAGGGCATGAGCCGGGGACAGATGCGCCGCCTGTTCGCCAAGATCTGTGACGACTTTGCCGCCATCCCGGTGCAGGGCGAGCCCAAGATCCGGGTGGGCGTGGTCGGCGAGATCTATGTGAAGTTCGCCCCCCTGGGCAACAACAACCTGGAAAAATTCCTCCTCAGCGAGGGGGTGGAGCCGGTGGTCCCCGGCCTCACCGACTTTATCATCTTCAAGATCTACAACCGTGTGGCCGACGTGGACCTGTACGGCGGCAAGTGGATCAAGAAGGCCGTCTGCAAGCTGTTCATGGGCTATGTGGAGTCCTGCCAGAAGGACATGATCCAGGCCCTGAAGAATTCGGGCCGTTTCCGCGCCCCCGGCACCTTCCAGGAGCTGCACTCCCTGGTCCACGGGTATCTGGGAGACGGCAACAAGATGGGCGAGGGCTGGCTCCTCACCGCCGAGATGCTGGAGCTCATCCACTCGGGCACGGGCAACATCGTGTGCACCCAGCCCTTCGGCTGCCTGCCCAACCACATTGTGGGCAAGGGCATGATCCGCAAGCTGAAGGACGACTACCCCCTGAGCAACATCGTGGCCATCGACTACGACCCCGGCGCCACCAAGATCAACCAGGAGAACCGGATCAAGCTCATGCTGGCCAACGCCAAGGGGCTGGCTCAGCAGCAGGCGGAGGCCGCCCAGGCCCAGCCCGCCGCCGGGACGGAGGCGGCTTCCCAGCCCCTCACCCACGCCGGAGCCCACGCCTGAGTTCCTTTTCTTGTAAAGAAAAGGAACCCAAAGAACTTTGTGCGAAGCTACGCTTTGCCTCTTTGGGTACGATCAGTTTGGCATGGATTTGGCACGCAGCGGTCAGAAAAGTAAAAGTCCCGGGAACCGGATCGAAAACCGGTTCCCGGGACTTTCTGCTCTCTGTAAGGAACGGCGGGACACTGGAAGCGCTTCCGGTGTCCCGCCGTTTGATCATGGGGAAGATTTTTTATCCGTCGATGACCTCGCCGGTGAGCACCTCTCTGGTGTCCACGGTGAGTTCCCCGTCCCGGCAGTCCACGGTGATCCGGGCGCCGGGCTCCACCTGGTCGGCGATGATCTTCCGGCTGATGAGGGTCTCCACCGTGTGCTGCAAATACCGGCGCAGGGGCCGGGCGCCGTAGATGGGGTCGTAGGCATTTTCGATGATCTCGTCCTTAGCGGCGGGGGTGAGCTCCACGGTGAGCTGCTTGTCTTCCAGGCGGCGGTTCAGGTCGGCTGCCATCAGGTCGATGATGTGGGTCACGTTCTCCTTCGTCAGGGGCTTGTAGAACACGATCTCGTCCAGCCGGTTCAAAAACTCCGGGCGGAAGGAGCGCTTCAAGAGCTCGTTCACCTGGTCCCGGGCCTCCTGGCTGATCTCGCCGGTCTCATCAATGCCGTCCAACAGGTACTGGCTGCCCAGGTTGGAGGTGAGGATGATGATGGTGTTCTTAAAGTCCACCGTCCGGCCTTGACTATCTGTAATTCTTCCGTCGTCCAATACTTGCAGTAGAATATTGAACACGTCCGGGTGGGCCTTCTCCACCTCGTCGAAGAGGATGACGGAGTAGGG
>CASEKM010000234.1 GCA_949288405.1 uncultured bacterium
CCCGAAGGGGCGGAGGGGGTGCGGACCTAAACGGCCTCATCCGCCTCGCTTCGCTCGGCACCTTCCCCTAAAGGGGAAGGCTTTGAGATATGCACCCCTGAAATACCTTCCCCTTTAGGGGAAGCACACTGGGTCGGATGAGGTCTTTCAGTCCACCGCCCCGTCCCGTTCAACGCACCCCCGTAGGGGCCGGTCCCAGACCGGCCCGCCGGGCAAGGCTTCCCCCTCCAAGGGGGAAGCTGTCAGCCGCAGGCTGACTGATGAGGGTGCGTTTGGGGGTGTTCCTCTGTCCGTCCCCTCATCCGGCCCCTCGGGCCACCTTCCCCCCCTGTGGGGGAAGGCTTAGAGGGAGAACATGCCCCCCAGGATTGGCCCCATTCTGCATTCTGCATTCTTCATTCTGCATTTCACACGTTCCTCACCCTCCCAGCGCCCACAGAATCACCCCGTATACCGCGCTGGCGCTGATGCCGAACACCAGCACCGGGCCAGCCACCACAAACAGCTTGGCCGCCGTGCCGGTGATAAATCCCTCGCTCTTGAACTCCAGGGCCGGGGACACCATGGCGTTGGCAAAACCGGTGATGGGCACCAGCGTGCCCGCCCCCGCCCGCTTGGCCAGCTTGTCGAACCACCCCAGGCCGGTGAGCACCGAGGCGGCCAGGATCAGGGTCACCGACACGGCGGTCCCCGCCTGGTCCCGGTCCAGTCCCAGGCTCTGATAGCCCTCCAGCAGGGCCTGCCCCAGGGCGCAGACGGCCCCGCCCACCCCAAAGGCCCAGATCAGATCTCTCCACAGGGGGGACGGCTTGGCCCGGGCCTTCACCAGTTCACCATACTCCCGATCGCTCAGTTCCATTTTATGCTCCCCTCATTTCCGCTCCCCTGCTCCCGCAGGGGTTTGATCCCCCATAGTTTGGCCGCCCCGGCCGGCCGTATGCATCACCCCCTTTTCTTCTCCCCTCCCCTCTGGTATACTGGACTGGACAAGCACGACGGAAGGGAGGGAACGCCATGGTGCTGTACGGCGCAGAGGGGCTGACCAGCCGCGCTCAGGCCTACCGGCTGCTGGCCCAGGCGGTCCGGCTCCACTGGGGGCTGGAAGCCCTGCCGGAGCTGGCCCGGGGCGAGCGGGGCAAGCCCTATTTCCCCGCGCTGCCCCACTGCTGCTTCAACCTGTCCCACAGCGGGACCTTCGCCCTGTGCGCCCTGTCGGAGCGCCCGGTGGGGGTAGACATCCAGGTCCTCCGCCCATCCTGGTCCCCCAGGCTGGTGGAGCGCTCCTGTTCTCCGGCGGAGCGGGCCTGGCTGGCCTCCCGGGCAGACGGTCCAGCGGATTTCGCCGCCCTGTGGGCCTGCAAGGAGAGCGCGGCCAAGGAGAGCGGCCGCGGCCTGCCCTATCCCCCCGCCCGGCTGGAGGTCCCTCTGCCCCGATCGGGCCTGCCCTTCCGCCCCCGGGACCTCTACCGCCTGGAGGGGCGGCTGCTGCGGGTCTACCGGGGCGAAACCTGGCGGGCGGCGGTGTGCGGCTGGGAGACGCCGCCGGAGTCCATCTGTTGGCTGGAACTCTCTGACGAAAGCGGATGTACGCCGCCCCGCCCCTGACGGGTCCCGGTCCGCCGGACCGCCCTCCTTTTCCGTGAGAACCTCTTGCAATCCCGGCGGCATCCGGGTATAATATTACGGATTATAAGAGGTATCCCCGCCCCCGCGGCAAGAACATTGAGAAAGTGTGATGGATCTTGAAGTACGATTTTACCGCCATTGAACAGAAGTGGCAGAAGAAGTGGCTGGAGGACAAGACCTTCTCCTGCCGCACCGGTGACACGGAGAAAAAGAAATTCTACGCTCTGGTGGAGTTCCCCTACCCCTCCGGCCAGGGGCTGCACGTGGGCCACGCCCGGCCCTACACCGCCATGGACGTCATCGCCCGGAAGAAGCGCATGGACGGCTACAACGTCCTGTTCCCCATCGGCTTTGACGCCTTCGGCCTGCCCACCGAGAACTACGCCATCAAAAATCACATCCACCCTGCCAAGGTGACCCACGACAACATCGCCAACTTCACCAAGCAGCTGCACATGCTGGGCTACTCCTTCGACTGGGACCGGGTGGTGGACACCACCGACCCCACCTATTACAAGTGGACCCAGTGGATCTTCCTCCAGCTGTACAAGCACGGCCTGGCCTACAAGACCACCATGCCGGTGAACTGGTGCACCTCCTGCAAGTGCGTGCTGGCCAACGAGGAGGTGGTTGAGGGCGTGTGTGAGCGCTGCGGCTCCCCCGTCATCCGCAAGGAGAAATCCCAGTGGATGCTGAAGATCACCGCCTATGCCCAGCGGCTCATCGACGACCTGGACGACCTGGATTTCATCGAGCGGGTGAAGATCCAGCAGAAGAACTGGATCGGCCGCTCCACCGGCGCCGAGGTCACCTTCAAGGCCACCACCGGAGACGACATCGTGGTGTACACCACCCGGCCGGACACCCTGTTCGGCGCCACTTACATGGTCCTCTCTCCGGAGCACGAGCTCATCCGCAAGTGGATGCCCCTGCTGAAGAACACCGACGAGGTGACGGCCTATCAGAAGGAGGCCGCCTCCAAGTCCGACCTGGAGCGCACCGAGCTGAACAAGGAGAAGACCGGCGTGTGCCTGGACGGGGTAAAGGCCATTAACCCGGTGAACGGCCGGGAGATCCCCATCTTCATCTCCGACTACGTGCTGGCCACCTACGGCACCGGCGCCATCATGGCCGTGCCCGCCCACGACGACCGCGACTGGGAGTTCGCCAAGAAGTTCGGCTGTGAGATCATCGAGGTGGTCTCCGGCGGCGAGGACGTGCAGAAGGCCGCCTTCACCGCCAAGGACGAGACGGGCATCCTGGTCAACTCCGACTTTTTGAACGGCCTGACCGTGAAGGACGCCATCCCCGTCATCACCAAGTGGCTGGAGGAGAAGGGCATCGGCCACGCCCAGGTGAACTACAAGCTGCGGGACTGGGTGTTCTCCCGCCAGCGCTACTGGGGCGAGCCCATCCCCATGGTGTACTGCGAGAAGTGCGGCTGGCAGCCCCTGCCCGAGGACCAGCTGCCCCTGCTGCTCCCCGAGGTGGAGAGCTATGAACTGGGTGAACACCACCTGCCCCTGCTGCGGCGGCCCCGCCAAGCGGGAGACCGACACCATGCCCCAGTGGGCCGGTTCCAGCTGGTACTTCCTGCGGTATATGGACCCCCACAACGACAAGGCCTTGGCTTCCAAGGAGGCCCTGGCCTACTGGAGCCCCGTGGACTGGTACAACGGCGGCATGGAGCACACTACCCTCCACCTGCTGTACAGCCGGTTCTGGCACAAGTTCCTGTACGACATCGGGGTGGTGCCCACCAAGGAGCCCTATCAGAAGCGCACCAGCCACGGCATGATCCTGGGCGAGGGCGGCGAGAAGATGTCCAAGTCCCGGGGCAACGTGGTCAAC
>CASEKM010000235.1 GCA_949288405.1 uncultured bacterium
GTGGGCCCGGATAGAGCCGCTGCCAAGCACTCCTGGCTTTGCGCGCCGGAAATGACATGCAACCTCTCAGGAGCGGCCCCCGTAAACGGGGTCCAGGGGGACGCGAATATGGGCGCGGAGCGCCCAACCTGAGCGTCTCCCTGGTGGTTCTTTGGTGACTTTCTGTCCATACAGAAAGTCACTCGCTGCCCGGGACCGGGTTTCATTAGAAAAGAAACCTATCTTTGGCGGCGAAATAGGAGCAATTCCAAAGGGAAGCGGGAGGGGCAAGCCCCTCCCCTACGGTCCTCAAGAAAACCTTCCGGGATTTGGGTAGGGGAGGCCCTTGGGCCTCCCGCCGGAAACGTACCGCATCTTAAGAGGTCACCCTCATCCGTCTGGCCTAACGGCCAGCCACCTTCCCCCTAGAAGGGGGAAGGCTTTGCGGGCGGGTGAGGGCACCCGCCCCTACGGCGGATCTTGCACCGGTTCCGTTGGCTCGGCAAACCCAGGCGCGGAATCGGAACCGCACCAGCGGCAAATTTCCGCCCACGCAGGGCCCCAGTGGGCCCGGATGGAAACGCAGGCAAGCATTCCTGGCCTTGCGCGCCGGAAATTTTGCTGAACTTCTCAGGAGCGGCCCCCGTAAATGGGGTCCAGGGGGACGCGAATATGGGCGCGGAGCGCCCATCCTGAGCGTCTTCCTGGTGGTTCTTTGGTGACTTTCTGTCCATACAGAAAGAGAAACCTATCTTTGGCGGCGAAATAGGGAAACACCCCAACGGCGCGCCGGGTCGTCGCGCCCTACAAAGGAGCCAAAACAAAATGGGGGCACCTTCCCCCAGGGGAAAGGCTCTTTGAGAAAAGCAGCCAAACATAATTTTAAATTCAAAATCATTATCAATCATCCCAAACAGGAAAGAGAGGATTTTCAGAATGGTACATACCTTTACCGCCCTGGGCCAGTACCTTGTGGCGGACGTGAACAGCGGCGCGGTCCATGTGCTGGACAAAATGAGCTATGACCTGCTCTCCCAGGTGGAGGGGGAGGACAAGCTAGGGGAGAGCTGCCCCCGGGAGGTGCTGGAGCGGCTGCCCCAGTATGACCCGGCGGAGCTGGAGGAGACCTGGCAGGAGCTGCGCTCCCTCCAGGACCAGGGGCTGCTGTTCTCCGACGACGACTATCTGGACCCGGAGGCGGCCATGGAGCTGCCCCGCCAGGCGGTGGTGAAGGCCCTGTGCCTCCACGTGTCCCACGACTGCAACCTGCGCTGCCGGTACTGCTTTGCCGGCACCGGCGACTTCGGCACCGGCCACCGGATGACCATGGACGCCGAGACCCTGGAGAAGGAGCACGACAAGGTGTTCCGCTTCACCATCACCACCAACGGCATGCTCCTCAATGACGAGAACATCGACTACATCAACCGGGAGATGTCCAACGTGGTGCTCTCCCTGGACGGCCGGAAGGAGGTCAACGACCACATGCGCCCCACCGCCGGCGGGAAGGGGAGCTATGACGTGATCGTCCCCAAGTTCCAGAAGCTGGTGGCCGGACGGGGCACCAAGGACTACTACGCCCGGGGCACCTTCACCCGGGAGAACCTGGATTTTGCCGCCGACGTGATGCACCTGGCCGACCTGGGCTTCCGCCACGTGTCGGTGGAGCCCGCCAGCGGCCCCCTGGACGACCCCTTCGCCATCAAGGAGGAGGATCTGGCCCAGGTGGAGGCGGAGTACGAGAAGCTGGCCCGGGCGCTGATGGGCCGGAAGGACGTGAACTTCTTCCACTTCAACGTGGATCTGGCCCAGGGGCCCTGTGTCATCAAGCGGCTGCGGGGCTGCGGCGCCGGCTGCGAGTACGTGGCCGTCACCCCCGACGGGGACATCTTCCCCTGCCACCAGTTCGTGGGGAAGGAGGAGTACCGCATGGGCAATGTGTTCGACAACTCCTTCGACATGGACATCTCCGGCAAGTTCGCCAACCAGAACATCTACACCCGCCCCGCCTGCCGGGAGTGCTGGGCCCGGTTCTACTGCAGCGGCGGCTGCTCCGCCTCCAACCTGCTGGTCAACGGTGACATAAGTCTGTCCAACCAGGTGGCCTGCGAAATGGAGCGCAAGCGCCTGGAGTGCGCCATCGCCCTGAAGGCCATCGCCGCCGGCATGGGGGAGGCCCCCACTACAGAGGGTAATTATACTTCCTGTAATCAGTGCGAGGACTGCCAAAAAGCGGAATAACCGACATTTTGCGTCCCGTTTTCAAGAAAACCACAAGATAACCGAAAAACCGCGCCGTTTCACCACGGCGCGGTTTTCTTTGGTTTCTCGTATTTACATAACGCACTTTACATAAAAAATACGCAGAATGGAAAAATTTTAAGAAATTGCCGAAAAACACTTGCGTGAACGGCCCCGGCGCGCTATAGTTTTCTTAACGGCTGTACAAGCGGCGCGAGGACCCCGCCGCAGCGCCGCGGGAGACGGCGAGGCGCTCCGGGTCCGGCGTCTATTTTTTTGTACCGGCTCATAGGCTGAAAGCGGAGAGGTGACAGCCATGAGCCGACGGGGTGAACGACATCTTGGCCCGGCCCTGCGTCAGCTGGGCCCGCTGACTGTATTGGGGTGCGCCTTTGTCCTGGGCGGCGCGGCCGGCAGTTTGCTGGCCGGCCTGATCGCCGGGGAGGCCGCCCAGAACCTGGAGCGCTTTCTCCGGGACTATCTGACCGCCGCCCAGGCGGGTGAGGTCCAGGCGGAGCTCTGGCCCATGGTGTGGGAGCAGGGCCGCTTTCTGCTGGGGACCGCCGTTCTGGGGGTGACCGCCCTGGGCGTGGCCGGGATCCCGGTCCTATTCCTGGCGCGGGGATTTCTTTTCTCATTTTCCGTGGCCGCCCTCTGCCGGATCTTCGGTCCGGCGGGCGTGGCGAGCGCGTTTTTCTTGTTCGGGCTGCCGGCCTTTCTGTGGGCGCCGGCGCTGTTTCTGGCGGGAAGCCAGTGCCTGGAGGGGGCATACGCCCTGCTGCGCCGGACGCTGGGGGACAGCCGGACGCCGCTGCCCCAGGGCTCCCCCTACTGGGGGAGGCTGGCCCTGTGCGGCCTGGCGCTGTTTTTGTGTGTGGTATTGGAGTATATGGCGGTCCCGGTCTTGCTGAAGGCGGCCGCCCAGTTCGTGCTGTAACGGATCAGGGAGAAGGAGTTGTCTGTGTGTCAGAGCTGTTGGACCTCTATGAGGAGTACTTAAAAACGGAGAAGAAGGCGTCGGCCAACACGGTCAGCTCCTATCTGCGGGATATGCGCCAGTTCGCCTCGTCCATGTCCGACCAGGACACGGAGCTGGAGGAGGTGCTGCCCCAGGACGTGGAGGGCTACGCCGCCCAGCTCACCCGCAAGGGGAAATCGGCGGCCACGGTGACCCGCTCCATCGCCTCCATCAAATCCTTTTACAACTGCCTGATCGCCCTGGGGATCATGGACCACAACCCGGCCAAGGGGGTGGTGGCCGCCAAGGTGGAGCGCAAGCTGCCCCAGATCCTCACCGGAAAGGAGGTGGAGCTGTTTCTGGAACAGCCGGAGTGCACCGACCTGAAGGGCTACCGGGACCGGGCCATGCTGGAGCTGCTGTACGCCACCGGCATCCGGGTCAGTGAGCTCATCGCCCTGGACGTGGACGACCTGAATCTGCCGGCGGGGGTGCTCCGCTGCGCCAGCAAGGGCAAGGAGCGGATCATCCCCCTGTATCCCACCGCCATCCGGGCCCTGAACGAGTACCTGCACCAGGTGCGGCCCCAGCTGGTGGAGTCCCCCGAGGAGACCGCCCTGTTTGTCAACATGAGCGGGGAGCGCATGAGCCGCCAGGGCTTCTGGAAGCTCATCAAATACTACCAGGAGAAGGCGGGCATCCAGAAGGACATCACCCCCCACACCCTGCGCCACTCCTTCGCCGCCCATCTGCTGGAGAACGGGGCCGACCTGCGGTCCATCCAGGCCATGCTGGGCCACGCGGACATCTCCTCCACCCAGATCTACTCCCGGCTGCTGAACCAGAAGATCAAGGACGTGTATCGGAAGAGCCACCCCCGGGCCTGAGCCGGTCCGTGCCCGCACCTTGTGGGCAAATAACATAAGCATACCGCCCCCGGACCAGAGTGCTGGTCCGGGGGCGGTTTTGGTTTTTATTTTATTGATTTAGAGGGGAGGTTTCCCCGCGCAAAGTTTCCGAAACGGCGCGCCGGGTCGTCGCGCCCTACAGGTGTTTCGATTCCGGCAAGTTGGCTCAGCAAACCCAGGCACAAAACAGAATCCCCCAGTCACCGCCTAACGGCGGCGACAGCCCCCTTTCACAAGGGTGCCTGGCGGGGTTGGGTAGGGGAGGCCCTTGGGCCTCCCGCCAGGATTCGCACCAGTTCCGTTGGCTCGGCAAACCCAGGCGCAATTC
>CASEKM010000236.1 GCA_949288405.1 uncultured bacterium
GATCTTCTTGGCACAAAACTGGTAAGCGATGCGCACAGCAAACCCGGATCAGCGGCCCAGAGTGAGGCGGCAAAGGACCTGGAACGTTGGTTCGGACCCCCAGGCGCAGTTCGAAAACCGCACCTGAATCAAATTTCTCCCACTCAGGCCCCCAGTGGGGCCGGATAAAAACGTACCCAAGCACTCCTCGTTTTGCGCGCCGGAAATTCCATGCCCACCCAAAGGGGTAACCCACGTAAATGGGGTCCAGGGGGACGCGAATATGGGCGCGTGCGCCCATTTTGAGCGCCCCCCTGGTGCCTCTTTGGTTTCTTTCTGGGCACCCAGAAAGAAACTCGCCGCCCGGGGCATGTCCCGAAAGAACAAAAACTTCCCCGGCGGCGAAATATGGCCTAGGCCTTGTTTGAAAATTGGAAATGTGCCCGACGGCGAGGGATTTTTTCGCCAGACAAGGCGATTTGACGCGGCAATACTTTGTGTATTGCAAGGAAAATCAACGCAGTATGGCGGAAAAAGACCCGCCGTTTGGGCATATTAACATTTTTCGAACATGGCCTAGTACCGGTTCAGAGGAATCTCCCCGGTGTCCTCCCCCTTCTCAATGGAGCGGATCACCGCGTCATAGCCGTAGTTCTCGTTCACCTGGATGTGGACCCGGTCCCCCACCCGCTTGCCCAGCAGGGAGCGTCCCACCGGGGACTCCTTGCTGATAAGCCCCTTGAGCACATCCTGGCGCATGGTGGTGACGATCTGGTACACCTCGGTCTCGTCGTCGTCCTCCATGTACACGGTGAC
Organism: uncultured bacterium; assembly: GCA_949288405.1. Lineage (GTDB taxonomy): Bacteria > Bacillota > Clostridia > Oscillospirales > Oscillospiraceae > Lawsonibacter. Next base: position 796 of record CASEKM010000236.1, read on the forward strand.
CTTGTCGTACAGGCCCACCTGGTCCGCCCCGGAGGTGTCGTCAAACACCTTGGCGGTTTTGATCATGTTCTCCAGAAAGCGGATGCGGCTCTCGTTCCGGTTCTTCTCCTGCTTGGCGGCCTTGTACTCGAAGTTCTCGCTCAGGTCCCCGAAGGCCCGGGCCTCCTTCACCGCCTCCAGCAGCTTGGGCCGCAGGGTGATCCGCCGGTAGTCCAGCTCCTCCCGCATCATCTTCAGATCCTGTCTGGTCAATTCGTTGTGCATAGCAGGGAAATACCTCCTGAAATCATGTGGACGGCGCCTGGGCGCCGTCCACGCTGTTTTATTGAGTTTCCGGTCCTCCCTTGAAGACCAGGTGGACGCTCTCGCTGCGGGATAAGTATACCAGAGTGGCGTAGCACAAGTCAAACTCCAAAATGTCGCCCACCTGGATCTTTCTCACGGTGTTCTGCACGTCCACCAGGGTGTGGTCGGAGGAGGCCCCCAGCATGATGAGCCCCGGCTCCCGGGAGATCAGGTCCTCGCACTCCCCGTAGTCCACCCGGCCCATAGCCAGGAGAGCCCGGCGGCGATGGCCCCGGTCCACATAGGTGCGGGTACGCCCGAAAGCGTCCACCGACAGCTCGCCCACCGGGTGGGAGGGCTTGGTCTTTACTTCGATGACCTCCGCCCGGAGGGTGAACACGTCCTTATGGAGCTGCGGCATGTCACAGCCCCACACCCGGCCCAGCAGGAGCAGCTCCCCCACCCGCAGGTGGTTGATCCGCTTCGGCATGGTGCCGTCCAGCAGCATGTGCACCGAGGAGGAGGCCCCGCCGGAGATGACCTCCAGGCGGCGACCGATGGCCGCCTCTACCTGTTCGGCGGCGGCGATGAGCTCCTCCATCTTCTCGGGGGTGGCCTGGACCGAGCCGTAGCAGCCCAGGTTGGTGCCCACCCCCAGCAGGTCCAGGTTCTCCAGCTTCTCTTCCACCTCCAGGGCGGCGGAGATGAGCTCCTCCCGGTCCCAGAAGCCCTCCCGCAGGTCCCCCAGGTCCACCATCAAAATCACCTTGTGGCGCACCCCAGCCCGGGCGGCGGCCTCCTCGGTGGCCCGGAGGACGGACCATTCGCTCTGCAGGCTGATGTCCGCCCACCGCACCAGCTCGTCCACCTCGCTGAGCATGGGGATGCGGATCATCAGCAGGGGGGTCTTTACCCCCGCCCGGCGCATGTGCCGCAGCTGCTCCAGCCGGGAGGAGCCGATGCTGTCCAGCCCCGCCCGGTCATAGATCTTCGCCGCCTCCGGCATGGCGGAGAACCCCTTTACGATCCCGGACAGCTTTAGGCCAGAAACCTGGCAGCGCTCTTGGAGCGCTGCCAGGTTTTCCTGCAGTTTGCCGAGATCGATCTCTAACTGGGGGTAATGATCGTATCTCTCGTCTCTCATATTGTGTGTGCTCTCAAATCAGACAGCAGCCTTGCGCTTCTTGTAGGGCTTGTTGTCCATGTCCTTCAGGGTCCAGCCGAACCAGGCGCGTTGATTACGGGCATCAGCCAGTTGAACATGGCAAACATGCCGTACTCGGGAACGGTGATGTTCAGGGTGTTCTCGATGTACACGCCGCAGGTGTTCCAGGGCACCAGAGCGGAGGTGACGGTGCCGGCGCCCTCAAGGGCAGAGGACAGGACGGAGGGGTGCAGGCCCATCTTGCGGTACTCCTCGGCGTACATACGGCCGGGGACCACGATGGAGATGTACTGCTCGGGCATGGTCATGGAGATGTACTGCTCGGGCATGGTCATGTTGGACAGTACGCAGGTGACCTCGGTGACGGTGACCAGGGCAGCGGGGCTCTTGGCCAGCTTCTTGATCTGGTTGACCACCACTTCCAGCTGGTGGGTACCCTCCATAATGCCGCCGAACATCATGGCGATGATGGTCATGGCCACGGAGGACATCATGTTCTTGATGCCGCCGCTCTCCAGCAGGGTGACCATGGTCTCATAGGTCTCGGCGCTCAGAGAGCTCTGGAGCAGAGCGTGCATGTCGTCGGTGAAGGAGAAGCCGTTCATGCCGAAGGCGAACAGGGTGCCGGGGTCGCAGTTGCCGGGCTGGAAGATAATGCCCACAATGGCGCCCACAAAGATGCCCAGGGTAATGCCGGGGATGGCGGGCATCTTCATAGCCACCGCCACAATGACCACCACGGGGGGCAGCAGCAGAACGGGGTTGATATGGAACACGCCGCCATGGGCAATGTTCAGGGCGTTGGCGAACTCGGTCACGCGGCTCAGGTCCGCGTCGCCGCCGTGGTACTGGGTGACGCCCAGCACACCGAAGAAGATGATACAAATGACATAGGTAATGGCCGTGGGCAGCATCATGGCCTTCACGTGAGCCATTACGTCGGTACCAGCCATGGCGGGCGCCAGGTTGGTGGTGTCAGACAGGGGGGACATCTTGTCGCCGAAGTAGGCGCCAGAGAGGATCGCGCCGGCGGTCATGCCGGGGTTCATGCCCAGGCCGAAGCCGATGCCCATCAGGGCCACGCCCATGGTGCCCATGGTGCCCCAGGAGGTACCGGTGGCCAGGGAGGTGATGGAGCAGATCAGCAGGGTGGCGATGAAGAAGATGGTGGGATGCATCAGCTGCAGGCCGTAGTAGATCATGGTGGGCACCACGCCCGCGTTGACCCACACGCCGATCAGGATGCCGACGATGATCAGGATACAAACCGACTGGAGGGCCTTGTAAATGCCGTCCAGCATCATCTTCTCAATGTCTTCCCACTTGTGGCCCAGATACAGAGCCATAATGGCGGCCACACACACGCCCACGAACATGGGCACGTGCACGTCCGCACCGTAAATCACGATGCCGATGGCCAGTACGGCGATCAACAGCACCAGGGTGATCAGGGCTTCAAATACCTTTGGCATTCGGGGCTCTCTGGATTTCTTTGCCTCACTCATGGATCATTACCAACCTTTCTTTCAATACTTTGCATAGCTTTGCATGACATTGCATTGGCTTGCTTTGGCTTTGCATTTCTGCATTTTTTGATTCAGCGTTGGAACTCCTGGATTTGGGCTATCCCCTGTTTGATACCTCCTCTCCTCTCATATTACAACCCACACAGCTGGTGCAAGTCCGGGCCTTTGGGCGTATCTCAGCGGTTCGGCGCCCCGGACCGCTCAGATACGCCCCGGGGCGCGCTTTTGGGGCGCGCCCCGAGGCCCAGGATCTCACCCGGCATCAAAAATCGTCAGATGGACAATGCGGGATGCGATCTCAATAGCCCAGCTCGGTCATGGCCTCGTCAATGGCCTTGACTACGATGTCAACTTCCTCCTCGGTGACGATCAGAGGCGGAATGAAGCGCAGCACGTTGCCGGCGGTGCAGTTGATGAGCACCTTCTTCTCAAAGCACTTGTTCACGATCTGGGGGCCGACCTCGTTGTTGGCCAGCTCGGCGCCGTTGATCATGCCCATGCCGCGGACCTCGGTGATGCAGGTGGGGTGCTTCTCCTGGAGCTTGCGCAGCTCAGCCCGGAAGTACTCGCCCACCTTCACGGCGTGGTCCATGACGCCGCCGTTGATCATGGTGTCCAGGGTGGCTTCCGCCAGGCCGCAGGCCAGAGGGCCGCCGGCGAAGGTGGAGCCGTGGGTGCCGGGAGTCAGGGTGTAGGCCGCATCGCCCCGGGCGCACACCGCGCCCACAGGCACGCCGGAGCCCAGCTCCTTGGCCATGGAGCAGGTGTCGGGCTCCACGCCGTAGTTCTGATGGGCGAACAGCTTGCCGGTACGGCCGGAGCCAACCTGCACCTCGTCGAACATCAGCAGGATGCCCTTCTCATCGCACAGATCGCGCAGGCCCTGGAGGAACTCCTTGGTGGCGGGACGGACGCCGCCCTCGCCCTGAACGGGCTCGGTGAGGATGGCGCAAACGTCGTCGCCCATCTGCTCCTTCACGGACTCCAGGTTGTTGAACTCAGCGTAGCGGAAGCCCTCGGGCAGGGGGGAGAACCACTTGGGATTGTGAACGATCTCCTGGCCGGTGGCGGTGGCGGTGGCCAGCGTGCGGCCGTGGAAGGACTTCAGCATGGAGATGACCACATAGCGCTCGGGATGGCCGTGGTCCACCGCGTACTTACGGGCCAGCTTGATCTGACCCTCGTTGGCCTCGGCGCCGGAGTTGGCGAAGAACACCTTCTCGAAGCAGCTGTTCTCGCAGATCAGCTTACAGACCTGGATGGCGGGCTCGTTGTAGTAGTAGTTGGAGCAGTGCATCAGGCCCTTGGCCCGGTCCAGCGCCTTCACAATGGCGGGATGGTTGTGGCCCAGGCCGTTGACGGCGATGCCGCCCACAAAGTCCAGGAACTTGTTCCCGTCCAGGTCCCAGACCCAGGCGCCCTCGCCGTGATCCATCACGATGGGCATACGGGCGTGGTTGCCGTACAGGTACTTGTCAGCGACGGCGATGGCTTCGGCGTTGCTCTTGAACTTCTCAATCATGGGAATCGTCCTCCTTTATAATCATGATACGTCTATTCCTGCCCGGGGCGGGAGCCCCGCCCCGGGACCTCTCCCAATGGCGCTGGGGGATTATTTCCACTTGATGCCCACGCTGGGGGCGTCCTTGCCCACGGTGGTGCCGATACCCTCGTCGGTGAAGGCCTCGTACAGGATGCTGTGGGGTTTTCTTCCGTCAATGATGTGGACGATGGTGACGCCCTCCTCAATGGCCTGGACACAGCAGTCCACCTTGGGAATCATGCCGCCGGCGATGGTGCCCTGATCCTTCAGGCCCTGCAC
>CASEKM010000237.1 GCA_949288405.1 uncultured bacterium
ATGGAGATCCCGGCCAACGAGATCACCGCCCTCATCGGCCCCTCGGGCTGCGGCAAGTCCACCTTTTTTAAGACCCTGGACCGGATGAACGACCTGGTGGACGGCATCAAGATCACCGGCCAGGTCCAGTACCGGGGCCAGGACATCTACGCCCCCGGGGTGGACGTGACCTGGCTGCGCAGGCAGATCGGCATGGTGTTCCAGAAGGCCAACCCCTTCCCCATGTCCATCTATGACAACGTGGCCTACGGCCCCCGCACCCACGGTATCCGCAGCAAGGTGAAGCTGGACGAGATCGTAGAGGAGTCCCTGCGGGGGGCGGCCATCTGGGACGAGGTGAAGGACCGGCTGAAGAAGAGCGCCCTGGGCCTGTCCGGCGGCCAGCAGCAGCGGCTGTGCATCGCCCGTGCCCTGGCCGTCAAGCCCGACGTGCTCCTCATGGACGAGTCCACCTCCGCCCTGGACCCCATCTCCACCTCCAAGATCGAGGACCTTGCCATGGAGCTGAAAAAAGACTATACTATCATCATGGTCACCCACAACATGCAGCAGGCCGCCCGCATCTCGGATAAGACCGCCTTCTTCCTGCTGGGTGAGCTCATCGAATACGGGGACACCGAGCAGATGTTCTCCATGCCCAAGAACAAGAAGACGGAAGACTACATCACCGGGAGGTTCGGATAATGCGGGACAAATTCAACGAGCAGCTGGAGCAGCTGAATGTGGAGCTCATCAAGATGGGCGCCCTGTGCGAGGAGGGCATCTCCGCCGCCACCAAGGCCATGCTGGACCAGGACGACTCACTGCGGGAGACCGCCGCCGCCGCCGAGCGGGAGATCGACCAGAAGGAGCGGGACATCGAGAACCTGTGCATGAAGCTCCTGCTTCAGCAGCAGCCGGTGGCCGGCGACCTGCGGGCCATCTCCGCCGCCCTGAAGATGATCTCCGACATGGAGCGCATCGGGGATCAGGCCGCCGACATCGCCGAGATCACCCGCTTCACCGTCAACAGTCCCGTCACCACCCGGGTGCCCATCGCCGAGATGGCCCGCTGCGCCATCGGCATGGTCACCGACAGCATCGACTCCTATGTGCGCAAAAACCTGGACCTGGCCCAGAGCGTGGTGCGCAAGGACGACGAGATGGACGAGATGTTCCTGAACGTGAAAAGCGACCTGATCCGCCACATCGGCCAGGGGGACGACGGCGAGGTGTGCATCGACCTGCTGATGATCGCCAAATACTTAGAGCGCATCGGGGACCACGCGGTGAACATCGCCCAGTGGGTGGAGTACTCCCTCACCGGCCAGCACAGCGACGACTGACTTTTTTCATAGCATTGGGGAGCGGACGGACAACGCCCGCTCTTTCTCAATGGACGTATTACCGCACAAGTAAGGGGTTGAACTACCGTGATCTATATTTTGGAGGACGACGCCAGCATCCGCAAGCTGGTGGTCTACACCATCCAGAGCCAGGGCATGGAGGCCGTCGGCTTCGAGCGCCCCTCTCAGTTCTGGGAGGCCTTGGACCAGAAAGCGCCGGAGCTGGTGCTGCTGGACATCATGCTGCCGGAGGAGGACGGGCTGCAGGTGCTCAAGCGGCTGCGCGCCATGCCCGCCGTCAAGTCCGTCCCGGTGATCATGCTCACCGCCAAGAGCACCGAGTACGACAAGGTGCTGGGCCTGGACGAGGGGGCGGACGACTATGTGGCCAAGCCCTTCGGCATGATGGAGCTCATGGCCCGCATCCGGGCCGCCCTGCGCCACGGAGGGCAGAGCGCCGCCCCCAAGGAGAAGACCTACTCCCTGGGCGACCTGTTCGTGGACCCGGCCCGGCACATCGTCCGGGACGGAGACCGGGAGGTCACCCTGACCCTGAAGGAGTTCCAGGTGCTCTGCCTGCTGCTGGAGCGGGCGGGGACCGTGTTTACCCGGGATCAGCTGCTCAACACCATCTGGGGCTATGAGTTCGACGGGGCCAGCCGCCCCTGCGCCAGAAGCTGGGCCGCTCCGGGGACTGCATCGAGACGGTGCGGGGCATCGGCTATAAGATCAGCACTGACAATCCCCCCGCCGCCGGAGGAGGCAAGGAGCGGACATGACGGGAAAACTTTTTCGCACCTCCATGGCAGTGGCCGTCTCTGTGATGGTGCTGTCCATCGGACTGTTTTTGGGCATGCTGTACCAGTATTTCAGCGACCAGCTGCTGGAGGAGCTGGAGACGGAGACCTGGCTGGTCTCCCGGGGGGTGGAGCTGGAGGGCATGGACTACCTCACCGGCCTGCACACCAGCAGCCGGGTCACCTGGGTGGCCGCCGACGGCACCGTCCTCTATGACAACGAGGCGGACGCCTCCTCCATGGAGAATCACGCCGACCGGGAGGAGATCCAGGAGGCCCTGTCCTCCGACACCGGCACCGCTCAGCGCTACTCCTCCACCCTGTCGGAGCAGACCATCTATGTCACCCAGCGGCTGGAGGACGGCACGGTGATCCGCCTGGCCAGCGCCCAGAAGACGGTGGGACTGCTGCTGGTCTCCATGGTGCAGCCCATTTTGATCATCCTGCTGCTCTCCCTGCTGCTGTCGGCGGCGCTGGCCTCCCGGCTGTCCAAGGGCCTCATCCGCCCCATCCTCTCCCTGGACCTGGAGCACCCGGAGGACTGTGAGACCTACGACGAGCTCACCCCCCTCCTCTCCCGGCTGAAGCGTCAGAACGACACCATCCAGCGGCAGATGGATCTGCTGAAGCAGCGGCAGACGGAGTTTGCCGCCCTCACCGACAACATGTCCGAGGGCTTCCTGCTGCTGGACCTGCAGGGGCATGTGCTCTCCCACAACTCCGGCGCCCTGCGCCTGCTGGGGGCGGAGGAGCCCGCCGGGGAGGTGAACGTGCTGGTGCTCAACCGGGAGGAGCCCTTCCGCCACGCGGTGGACGAGGCCCTGGCCGGCCGCCGCTGCCAGCAGCTGCTCCACCTGAACGGCCGGTACTGCCAGCTGCTGGCCAATCCGGTGCTGGCCGACGGAAAGCCCGCCGGCGCGGTGCTGGTGCTGCTGGACGTGACGGAGCAGGAGCAGCGGGAGGAGCTGCGGCGGGAGTTCACCGCCAACGTCTCCCACGAGCTGAAGACCCCCCTCACCTCCATCTCCGGCATCGCCGAGATCATGTGCAGCGGCATGGTGAAGGCGGAGGACATCCAGAGCTTCGCCGGCGACATCTACCAGGAGGCCCAGCGGCTCATCGCCCTGGTGGAGGACATCATCCGCCTGTCCCGGCTGGACGAGGGGGCGGAGACCCTGGAGCGTGAGGACGTGAATCTGCTCACCCTGGCCCAGGATGTGGCCCGCCGCCTGGACCCCGCCGCCCAGAAGGCGGGGGTGACCCTGAAGGTCATGGGCCGCTCCGCCGAGGTGAACGGCATCCCCAGCGTGCTGGACGAGATGGTGTACAACCTGTGTGACAACGCCATCAAGTACAACCATCCGGGCGGCACCGTCAATGTGACGGTGGCCCCCGCCGACGACGGGTCGGCCGAGGTCACCGTGGAAGACACCGGCATCGGCATTCCGGTGGAGGACCAGTCCCGGGTGTTCGAGCGGTTCTACCGGGTGGACAAGAGCCACTCCAAGGAGATCGGCGGCACTGGGCTGGGTCTGTCCATTGTGAAGCACGGGGCCTCCCTCCACGGGGCCCAGCTCCACATGGACAGCCAGGTGGGACGGGGCACCTGCATCCAGCTGCGGTTCCCCAAGGCATAATTGCTGTAAAATTGGGCATCCTGCCTTTGACGGGCCGCCGGACCATCCAGTCCGGCGGCCCTTTCACCTCCCTCCGCCCCGACGGGACAGCCGGGGATGGAGGGCCATGGAAAAGGAGGAATTCCCATGAGACGAGGAACGGCGCTTCTGGGGGTTGCGGCCCTGCTGGCGGTCCTGGCGGGCTGCTCCCCCGGCCAGGAGCCCACGGCGGAGGAGTGGACCCGGCGGTACCAGGAGGCCATCACCGCCCACGGGGGCGAGATGGCGGAGTACAACCCGGTGGTCACGGAGTTCGACCCGGAGGACACCCGCACCTCCCTGGCCCTGGAGACCCTGGGCCTGGAGGAGGGGGACGCGGAGGCCTTTGGGGTGAGCATGTCCATGATGAACACCCAGGCCTATGCCATCGCCGCCGTCCTGCCCGCCCAGGGGCGGGAGGAGGCGGTGGAGGAGGCCCTCCAGGACTATGTGGACCGGCAGCGGAGCAGCTTTGAGTTCTACCTCCCCGACCAGTACCAGGTGGCCCAGGACGCCCGGCTGGAGACGCTGGAGGGCGGCACCGTCCTGCTGGTCATGTGCCAGGACGCGGACCAGGTGCTGGAGGCCATCCGAAGCGACCTGGAGGCGGACGGATAGCAAAAGCCCAGTTCCAAAGGGAACTGGGCTTTTACTGTTCTGTCCTCAGGCGGGCCACCGGTCAGCGGACCGCAAAGCGGTACTCCGTCCGCTGGCGGTACTCCTCCCCCGCCGGGAGCACGGTGCTTGGGAAATTGGGGTGGTGGGGCGAATCGGGGTAGTGCTGGGTCTCCAGGCAGAAGCCCCACCGCTTGGCGTAGGGCGCCCCGCCCTTGCCGGCGGGACAGCCGTCTAAGTAGTTGCCCGAGTAGAACTGCACCCCGGGCTGGGTGGTCCAGGTCTCCATGACGACGCCCGTCTCTTTGCTCCAGGCCCGGGCCGCCAGACGGAGAGAGCCGTCCGAATCGTCGATGCACCAGTTGTGGTCATAGCCCCCGGCCATGGTGAGCTGCGGGAAGTCCTCGTCCACCCGCTGTCCGATGGGCAGGCCCTCTCGCAGGTCCATGGGGGTGCCCTCCACCGGGGCGAGCTCCCCGGTGGGGATGGAGCCCGGCACGGTGGGGGTATAGCGGGAGGCGAAGAGCTGCACCACCTGACCGGCCACCGGACCGCTGCCGTGGCCGGAGCCGGACAGGTTGAAGTAGGCGTGGTTGGTCAGGTTGCACAGGGTGTCCCGGTCGCTCCTGGCCCGGTAGTCTATGGCCAGCCCCTCCCCGGTGAGGGTGTAGGTCACCTGCACGGAGAGGCTGCCAGGGTAGCCCTCCTGGCCGTCGGGGCTGTCCAGGGCCAGGGTGAGGGAGGCGTCAGAGAGGGCCTCCACCCGCCACACCTGCTTGTCGAAGCCCTGGAGGCCGCCGTGGAGGTGGTTCACGCCCCCGTCGTTGGCGGCCAGGGGATACTCCCGCCCGTTCAGGGAGAAGGAGGCCCCGCCGATGCGGTTGCCGTAGCGGCCAATGAGAGCCCCGATATACTTGTCCTGCGCCCGGTAGTCCTCCAGGCTGTCAAAGCCCAGGACCACATCCACAGGCGCCCCTGTCCGGTCCGGCACCGTCAGGGACTGGATGGCTCCACCGTAGGTGAGGATGCGGCAGGCCAGCGCCCCCTGCGCCAGGGAGATGAGCTCCACTTCCGTCCCGTCGGGCATGGTCCCGAAGGGGATCCGCTGCTGTTCCATATCAGATGCGCTCCCTTCTTCTCAGCCCTGGCCGTAGTAGGCGCCGGGGCCGTGCTTGCGCAGATAGTGCTTGTCCAGCAGCTCCTGCTGCATGGGGGGCAGGCCGGGGGTGAGGGCCATGGCGTGGAAGGCCATGAAGGCGCACTCCTCCAGCACCACCGCGTTGTGCACCGCGTTGAAGGGGTCGGTGCCCCAGGCGAAGGGGCCGTGGCTGTGGACCAGGACGGCGGGCACCTGGGCCGGGTCGATGTGCCGGGACTGGAAGGTCTCGATGATCACGTTGCCCGTCTCCAGCTCGTACTTGCCGGCGATCTCCTCCGGGGTCATCAGCCGGGTGCAGGGGATCTCCCCGTAGAAGTAGTCCCCCTGGGTGGTGCCGAAGGCG
>CASEKM010000238.1:0-3078 GCA_949288405.1 uncultured bacterium
GCGCCTGCGCCCCCTGTGGGTGTCGGTGGTCCAGTTTGCTGCCGGGGTGGTCTGCCTGCTCATCGCCTACGCCATTTTGCTGACCTTCGGCATGGCCTATGCCGTCCTCCTCCCGCCCCTGTGCGTCCCCATGCTCTCCCTGGGCACGCTGGGGACCCTGCTGATCTTCCGCTCCCTGTCCGGCTTTGTCCTCCGCCTGGTCCAGGGCCGCCCCAGGCTCTACTTCAGACATCTGAACATGTTCACCCTGCGCCAGTGGATCAGCAAGGTCCACTCCACCTATCTGGCTCAGACGGTGATCTGTATTCTTCTGCTGCTGGCCATGGGCATCACCGCCAGCTCCATCGGGCTGAACAACACCATCGAGTCCATGACCGGCCGTCAGGCCCCCTTTGACATCACTGTGCAGAACCAGAACGCCGACTCCCAGGGGACGATTGATTTTCCCGCCCTGCTGGCCCAGCACGGCGTGGAGGAGTCCGACCTGGCCTGGCAGCAGAACACCATTTTTTACTACAATGACCCGGCGGTCACCGGGATCGAGGACGCCAGCGCCGCCATCCGCCTGTCCGACTGTCAGGCCCTGCTCTCCCGCAGCGGCCAGCCCGCCTACCGGGGACCGGTACCCGGTTACCTCACCGGAGTGGAGGAGCAGCTCACCACCGGAAATCTGGGTCTGAGCTGCGTGGTGGTCCCCGACGAGATGGCCCAGGAGCTGGCGGTCCGCCGCCAGGTCTGGTCCGCCGACTACGCCGGGAATGCGGAGGAGACAGAGAACCGGGTGCAGGACGCCCTCGCCGCCTATCAGATGGAGAACGGCTGGCTGCGGGTGGAGACCCGCCTGAACCTCTACCAGGAGACCATGGGCAGCAAGATCCTGGCCCTGTTCCTGGGGCTCTACCTGGGGCTCACCTTCCTGCTGGCCGCCGCCGCGGTGCTGGCCCTCCAGCAGCTGAGTCAGGCGGCGGACAACGCCAGCCGGTACGCCATCCTCCGCCGCCTGGGGGCGGAGGAGAAGCTGGTCTCCCGCTCCGCTGTGGAACAGGTAGCCCTTGCCTTCCTCCTGCCCCTGGGGCTGGCCCTGGTCCACACGGTGGTGGGCATGAAAGCGGCCAACGACCTGATCGCCCAGGCGGCTAAAGTGGACTCGGTGCAGAGCGCCCTGGTCACCGCCCTGGTGCTGCTGCTGGTGTACGGCGGCTACTTCCTGGCCACCTCCCTGGCCTGCCGGAGGCTGGCCCTGGACCGCTGATTTTTCCAAAAATGCCGATACTTTCCCGCTGCTGTGCAGCGGAAAAGTCCTCGCTTTGCTCGCTGAACGCCTTGCCAAGCAAGGCATTCAGGGCATTCGATCCCACTCGAGGCGGGCTGCCGCCCCCTCGAGCTCCCCCGCCAATCCTGACGCGTATGCATCTCAACGGAGGTTTTTTGACAAGCTGAAAGAGGACACGGCCGTTGGCCGTGTCCTCTTTTACTCCCCCGGGGTGAACAGCCCGTCCACCGTCACTCCCAGCTCCCTGGCCAGGCGGAAGGCCAGGGAGAGGGTGGGGTCGTACTTGTTGTTCTCAATGGCGTTGATGGTCTGGCGGGACACCCCGCACCGGCGGGCCAGGTCCTCCTGGGAGATGCCCTTTTCTTTTCTCAGGACCCGGATCTGATTCTCCATGTCCTTCTCAACCTCCGTACTTGCGCTTGAACCAGCCCAGGAAGACGGCGTACATCAGGGCCGTCACCGTCAGCTGGACAAAGGGGGCGCTGGGCTCATAGCTGGGCGCCTGGACCACCGAGCAGACCAGGTCGATGATCTGCCCGCCCACTGTGGCGATGAGGGTCCAGGTGCTGGCCTTGCCCACGATCAGCTTCCGCCGCTCGTCGTCCACCTCCGAGCGGACCAGGGTAACAAGCATCCAGACGATCAGCACCGCCGACAGGGCCAGCAGACCCAGAAACAGATACACGATCACAGAACTTCCTTGCGCGTCCATAGAGAGACCTCCCGTCCATATAATTGTCAAATCCTTTTGACAATTATGTTATACCACAGGGGCCTCGATATGTCAAATACTTTTTACATTTTCTCCTGGTCCGCCCGGCGGTAGAAGGTGACCCCGTCCCGGGCCTCCATCACCAGGTCCCCCCGGTCCGCCAGGTACTCCACAAAGAAGCGGATGTTCCGCTCGTACCGCAGAGAGCGGGTGGGGCGGCGGGAGAGGAGCTGAAAATAGCGGCACACCCGCTGGGTGATCTGGCTGACGGTCATGGGCTCGGTCACCAGGGCCAGCACCTCCCCCGCCCGCTGCTGGGCCAGGGCCTGGTTGTCGTCGATGAGGGCCTCCAGCTCCTCCCGGGTGCACATACCCCGGTGGGCCATCACGAACAGCTCGGCCCGGGTCCCCCGCAGCTTCTCCCGGCTGTCAATGCCCATCTGGTGGGACAGGCAGTAGGGCAGCTTGGCCCCCAGCTGTTCCCGGGACAGGAGGGCGTCCCCCACATAGCACACCCCGTCGGGAGTGATGGTGGAGATGTGGCCCGCCGAGTGGCCGGGGGTCTGGATGATCTGGAACTCCGCCCCGCAGAAGGAGAAGGGCCCGTCCCGGTCCGGGACGATCACGTCCGGGGTGTGCACCAGATGGGAGGCCTCCCGCTCCACCATCCCCGGGGGCAGCATGAGGAAGTAGCACTTCAGGGTCAGCACACTGGCGCACATCCCCGCCTCCTTCACCGTGAGGGCCACGGGGATGCGGTATTTCTCCTGAAAATACCGGTTGTTCCCCCCGTGGTCCACGTGGGCGTGGGAGCACAGGATGCCCGCCGGGGTCAGGCCGTGGTCCAAAAGGGTCTGCTCCAGGTCCTCCCGCTCCCCCAGCAGGCCGGTGTCCAGCAGGATGCAGCGCCCTCCCTCCAGGCGGTAGAAGGGGATCCACTCCATCCCCTCCAGCACCCAGGTATTTCCTTTGATCTGTCTCACATTCATGGGTTTGCGCTCCTTTCCGCTTGGGCAGTATCCGGTGTGCCCTGGCAGTCCTCCCAGGGCACAAAGGTCAGGGCCACGTCCCAGGGCCTCTCCCGGTAGACCAG
>CASEKM010000238.1:3102-5612 GCA_949288405.1 uncultured bacterium
CCTCCGCCTGGCTCTGGGCGAAGTCCAGCCGCTGGTGGTAGGCCAGACAGTTGCAGCCGTAGATCCACACCAGCCCCGCCAGGGCCAGGGCGGACAGGGGGACCGCAAGGCCGGTCAGGGCCGGGAGTCCCGCCCGACGGGCCCTGGCGTACAGCAGCAGGGCGATCAGGGAGAGGAACACATAGGGGGGCAGAAAATTCCGCGGCCCGATGGGGGCCACAAAGAGAAGGGGCCCGCACAGCAGCCCCAGGGCCAGCACCGCCGCCCAGACGGGCGCGCTGTCCCGCACCTGGAGGAGCAGGAGGCACCACGCCGCCGCCAGGGCGAGGCCCACCCACAGGGCGAGGCCGTCGTACCGGGGCTCCCCCAGCCAGTTCTCCGCCGCCCGCCACAGCTGGAGCAGGTGGAGGGGGATCAGGAGCAGGGAGAGGCCCCTCCACCGGCCGCCCCCCTTCCGCACCAGCCACACCAGCAGGGCGCTGATGAGCAGGGCGGCCGCCGCGGGAAACACCACCGTCTCCGCCGCCGCCGTGTGCAGGTGCTCCAGCACCAGGGACAGGTCCAGCCGCCGGTCGGCGTTGGTGCCGTGGCGGTAGCCGGGGGCGGCAAACATGGCCAGGGCGCCCAGCCAGCTCCCCAGCCACAGGGCTGCCGCCGCCCTCCGCCGGTCCGACCGCCGGAACAGCAGGGCGCACAGGGGGCCGCACACCGCCAGGAGGATGGTAATGGTCTCCATGAACAAGCAGGCCAGGAAGGCCAGCGCCCCCGCCGCTGCGGTGGAAGGGGGCCTCCTCCGGGCAAACAGCTCCAGCAGGAGCAGCAGGAGCACCATGGGCAGCAGGTAGTTCACCAGCCCCGCCCCCCAGGAGAACCCCTCCTGCCAGATCCCCCGGGGCGCCAGGAGCACCAGGGCCAGCGCCATGGACAGGGCCTCCCCCCTGCCCACCGGCCCCCGCCGGGCTCTCCGGGCCAGCAGGTACACCAGGGCCCACAGCGCCCCGCCCATCAGCAGCCCCCGGAGCACGGGGCCCGCAAGGGGGACGAAGTACAGCTTCCCCTGGAGCACCCCCAGCAGGTTGCCCAGCCAGCGGCCGTTCTCCGGCACCCCCACCACCAGGCCGTCCTCCACCGGCCGGGTGAGCAGCCAGTCCCCCAGGGAGTCAAAGCTCCAGTATACAAAATAGCAGTCGTCGCACTCCGGGACGAACAGCAGCCCCAGCAGCGCCAGCCCCGCCAGGGCCAGCGCCGCCGGGAGCCGTCCGCCCCGCCGGCGGAGCCGGTCCCGGCCCATGGCACTCTCCTCCAAAAAGGCGGCCCCCTCCCGCAGACGGGAAGGGGCCGTCCCGTATCGTACTAAATATTCAGCGCACAGTGGCAAAGCACTGGGTCCAGTAGTAGCCGTAGCTGCCGCCCAGGGCCAGGCCCACGCCCAGCTCCTTGCAGCCGCCCAGGATGTTGGCCCGGTGGCCCTCGGAGTTCATCCACCCCTCCACCACGGCCTCCGGCGAGGGGTAGCCCGCGGCAATGTTCTCCGCGGCCATGGAATAGCGGATCCCGTTGGCCTTCATCCGGTCAAAGGGGGACTGCCCGTCGGGGTTATAGTGGTTGAAGAAGTTCCGGTCGACCATGTCCTGGCTGTGGGCCCGGGCGGTCTCAGCCAGGGTCTCGTTGTACACAAAGGGAGTTAGGCCGTTTTCCTCCCGGATCTGGTTCACCAGATCGAAGACCTCCTGCTCCCAGGCGGCCACGTCCACCCCGCTGTCAGCCTCGCCGTCATCCGCCGGGGCGGTGGTCTCCGTCTGCTCCGGCTGGGTGGGCTGCTGGGTCTCCTGCGGTTTCTGGGCGTCTTCCGGCTTCTCCTCCGGCTGAGCGGGCTGTTCCGGCTCCTGCGCTTTCTCGGACTGCTGGGACTTCTCCGGCTCCTGCGTCTCCTCAGGCTGCTGGGTCTCCTCCGGCTCCTGCGTCTCCTCAGGCTGCTGGGACCTCTCCGGCTCCTGCGTCTTCTCGGGCTGCTGGGCCTTCTCCGGCGCGGGCTCCTGGGAGGTCCCCTCGCCCTGTCCGGAGGCGCTCCAGTTCAGCAGCCCCCGCATGACCACACAGGACTGGGCCCGGGTCATGGTACCCGCTCCGCCGAAGTCGCCCTTGTCGTTTACCCCGGACAGCAGGCCCAGGGCGTACATGGCCACCACGGCACTCTCATAGTCCTCGGGGATGGCGCCAAAGTCCCCGATGGCCCGCTGGGCCGCCTCCCGCTGCCGGTCGGTGGGCAGGGCCATATCCTCGGCCATCACCGTGTTCCACATGGCCATGGCCATGTCGTACCGGGTCATGGGGTCGGTGACTGTTTTTTCGTTCCAGGCCCCGGTCTGGAAGTAGTCCCAGCTGGCGGTGGTGTCGGTGAGGTAGCCCGCCGCCCGGGCGGCCTCCAGATAGGGCATCCACCAGGGGGTCCCGATGGGCACGTCGGTGTTCACCGTCTCCGGGCAGAAGGCGGCGGTGAGCATCACCGC
>CASEKM010000238.1:5635-7003 GCA_949288405.1 uncultured bacterium
GCGGTGGACACCGGCCCCTCCGGCTCAAAGAGGCCGCCGCCCATGCCGGTGACCACCCCTTTCCGGTTCATCTCCTGGATGTAGTCGTAGGCCCAGTGGTCCCGGGGCACATCGGCGAAGGTCACCTCCGCCGCCGCGGCCGGAAGGGCCAGGGAGAGGGCCAGGCTGAGGGATACAACGATACAAGAGATCCGCTTCATGGTATGCTGCCTCCTTTGCGCCGCCTCAAGCGGCTGTTTCTGGGAAAATTGTACCACAGGAGGGCGAAAAAGTACAGGGGAAAGGGGCTTGTCCAGGGGAAAAAGGGAAGAAAGCCGCAGAAACGTCTTGACAAGCCGGGGGGAAGCGGATAAGATAGGAGAGTATATCGCTGAAACTGCGCAGAAAAGGCCGAGTACCCGCCTCCAAGACGCACAGAGAGCCGCCGTTTGGTGCAAGGCGGACGGGAGGAGACGGGGAAGATCCCCTTGGAGCAGAGGGCTGAAATGACCAGTAGGCCCCTCCGGCCCGCCCCCGTTACCGGGCATACCTGAGTGGCCGGAGCATACTGCCGTTCCGGCAAGAAGAGTGGTACCGCAGAGGTTTGCGCCTTTGTCTCTTTGATGAGACAAAGGCGTTTTTGTTTTCACAGGGAGGGAACTCATCCACATGAACTGCCCCAAATGCGGAAAGCCTATGGAGTCCGGCACCATGTACGCGGACAAGTACCCCTATTGGACACAGCAGAAAAATCTCCCCGTCTTTCGCACCCCAAAGGACATGGTCACGCTGCGGCCGCTGGGTGATCTCTCTGCCGGGAATTTTTCCTTCCCGTTTCACGATTATCCCGACGCCGAGCTCTGCCGTGCCTGCGGGATTGTCTGTTTTCCCTATCAGCTGCCGTAGGGGCGGCTATCAGCCGCCCGCCCCGGCCAAATTTGCGCGCCTCATTTGCGCCTCTGCCTGCGCACCCCATGCGGGCGGATGATATCCGCCCCTACAAAACGATACAAACCAATTTCACATAAAACGGAGGAATCGACACCCATGGACTACAACAAGACCATCAACCTGCCAAAGACCGACTTCCCCATGCGGGCCGGCCTGCCCAAGCGGGAGCCCGACATGCTCCAGCGCTGGAACGACATGGACCTGTACAACGAGCTGCTGAAGAAGAACGAGGGCAAGCCCCTGTTCTCCCTCCACGACGGCCCTCCCTTCTCCAACGGCGGCCTGCACATGGGCCACGCCCTGAACAAGTCCATCAAGGACTTCATCACCCGCTCCTATGCCATGCGGGGCTACTACACCCCCTATATCCCCGGCTGGGACAACCACGGCATGCCCATCGAGTCCGCCATCATCAAGGAGCAGAAGCTCAACCGCAAG
>CASEKM010000238.1:7019-8042 GCA_949288405.1 uncultured bacterium
GCCATGCGGGGCTACTACACCCCCTATATCCCCGGCTGGGACAACCACGGCATGCCCATCGAGTCCGCCATCATCAAGGAGCAGAAGCTCAACCGCAAGCAGATGAGCGTGGCCCAGTTCCGCTCCGCCTGCCACGACTACGCCCAGAAGTATATCGACATCCAGATGGAGGGCTTCAAGCGCATGGGCGTGCTGGGCGACTGGGAGCACCCCTACAAGACCATGGACCCCGGCTTTGAGGCCGAGGAGGTGAAGGTCTTCGGGGCCATGTACCAGAAGGGGTACATCTACAAGGGCCTCAAGCCCGTGTACTGGTGCCCCCACGACGAGACCGCCCTGGCCGAGGCGGAGATCGAGTACCAGGACGACCCCTGTACCACCGTGTATGTGAAGTTCCCGGTGAAGGACGACCTGGGCAAGCTGAGCCAGTACGGCGATGTGTCCAAGATGTTCTTCCTGATCTGGACCACCACCATCTGGACCCTGCCCGGCAACCTGGCCATCGCCGTCCACCCCCGGGAGAGCTATGTGCTGGTGAAGGCCCCCAACGGGGAGATGTATATTCTGGCCGAGGCCCTGTGCGCCAAGGTTATGAAGATCGGCGGCTTTGAGAGCTATGAGATCGTCAAGCAGTTCAAGGGCTCCGACTTTGAGTATATGCTGGCCCAGCACCCCTTCCTGCCCAAGACCAGCCAGCTGTGCTGCGCCGAGTACGTGACCATGGACTCCGGTACCGGCTGCGTCCACACCGCCCCCGGCTTCGGCGCCGACGACTACGAGACCTGCAAGCGCTATAAGATCGACATGGTGGTCCCCGTGGACGACCAGGGCCGCCACACCGACTACGCCGGCAAGTACGCCGGCATGAAGACCGAGGAGTCCAACCCCGTCATCCTGGCCGACATGAAGGAGAGCGGCATGCTCTTTGCCAGCGAGGACATCGTCCACTCCTACCCCCACTGCTGGCGGTGCAAGAAGCCCATCATCTTCCGGGCCACCCCCCAGTGGTTCTGCTCCGTGGAC
>CASEKM010000239.1 GCA_949288405.1 uncultured bacterium
AACACGATGCCCGGGATGGTGTTGAACACCGACAGCACCGGCAGGACGATGTTGGAGAGCTTGGGCTTCCGGGACAGCAGGACGCCCAGGAGCACCCCCAGCACAAAGCCCATGGCCACCGGCACAAGGGTAAAGAAGAGATGCTGAATCAGCTTGGTGGGAAGTTCTTGGATCGTCAAACCATCTCACCCCCAGAGCTGTTCCGCCATGGCGGAGGTCATGCTGGTTTTGGTGATCAGGCCGTCCACCTTCTCCTCCCCGTCCAGGACGATGAGGTAGGGGGCGCCGCTGGAGATCAGCAGGTCAAAGCAGTCCTTGGCGCTGTCCGTGGCGTGGACGGTGGGGGTGTTGCAGCGGATGAGCGGCTCGATGGTCTTCACCACGTGGCCGGTGAGGCGGATGTCCGCGATGGACACCGTACCCTGGTACCGGTCCTGGCCGTCCACCACGATGAGGGTGTCCACGTTGCGCCGCTGCATCTTGCTGACGCACTCGTTGATCCCCCGGTTGGCGGAGACGGTGGACACGCCGGAGCGCATAAAGTCGGCGGCGGTGAGCTCCTTGGGGGCCTCGTTGATGAACTTGCCCAGGAAGTCCTGGATCTGGCCGCTGGCGGGGTGGGCCAGCATCTCCTCCGGAGGGGCCATCTGGACGATCTTTCCGTGGTCCATGAAGATGATCACGTCGGCCAGGTCCAGGGCCTCCTCCATGTCGTGGGTGACGAAGACAAAGGTCTTGTTCAGCTTCTGCTGCAGGGAGCGCACCTCCTGCTGGAGGCTCCGCCGGGTCATGGGGTCCAGGGCGGAGAAGGGCTCGTCCATGAGCACGATGGGGGGCGAGGCCGCCAGGGCCCGCAGGATGCCGATGCGCTGCTGCTGTCCGCCGGACATCTCCGAGGGGTATTTATGCGCGTACTGCTCATAGGGCATGTTCACCAGCTCCAGCAGCTCGTGGACGATC
Organism: uncultured bacterium; assembly: GCA_949288405.1. Taxonomy (GTDB): domain Bacteria; phylum Bacillota; class Clostridia; order Oscillospirales; family Oscillospiraceae; genus Lawsonibacter. Next base: position 961 of record CASEKM010000239.1, read on the forward strand.
CGGTCGCACTCCTCCTTGGAGTACTTCAGCAGGGTGGGCACCACACAGATGTTCTGGGCCACCGTCATGTTGGGGAACAGGCCGATCTGCTGGATCACATAGCCGATGTGCCGGCGCAGCTCCACCTTGTCCTGGGCAGTGATGTCCTTGTCGTTGAGATAGATCTTCCCCGCCGAGGGCTCGATGAGCCGGTTGATCATTTTCAGCGTGGTGGTCTTGCCGCAGCCGGAGGGTCCGATGAGGACGGCCATCTGGCCCTCCTGGATCTCGAAGGACAGGTCGTCCAGGATCTTCTGGCTTCCATAGGATAGGGAAACGTGTTCAAATCGAAGCAATGGGGCACCTCCTTATACCGTACGGGCGGCCTCCGCGGCAGATGCCGGGGGGCGCGCCCGCGCTCCAGATCGAAAGTGTACAAATACAGTATAGCAAAATGTTGTAATTTAGTCAAATAAACAAACGGTAAATTTGATGGCAGGCATGCGATTTTTGAAACCAAGGGGCGAAACGGGGCGGAGGAGCGGGAGCGGCGCCGGGGCCTTAAAGAAATTTTGAAGAAAACTTAATAAACTTTGCTGCAGAACCTTAACATTCCTCTGGTACACTGGGGCCAACAAAGAGAAGGAGGGGAACCATATGGAATGGATGGCATATCTGCTCATGGCGGCGGCCGGGCTGCTGGGGGCGGGGATGACCCTTTGGGGCGGCTATTATCTGGTGACCGCGCTCATGTCCTGGCGAAAGCCCATGGACTACGGCCGCCACCCGGCAACCACCCGCTTTGCGGTGCTGGTGGCCGCCCGGAACGAGGAGCTGGTGATCGGCGGTCTGATCAACAGCCTGCTGGCCCAGGAGTATCCTCCAGAGCTGTACGACGTGTGGGTGATCCCCAACAACTGCACCGACCACACCGCCCAGGCGGCCCGGAGCTGCGGAGCCCGGGTGATGGAGTGCACCGTCCCGGTGAAGTGCAAGGGGGACGTGATGCGCTTTGCCTACCGGCAGCTGCGGGACAGGGGGTACGACGCCTTCTGCGTCTTCGACGCGGACAATGTGGCCGACCCCCGGTTCCTTCAGGAGATGAACAACGCCTACCGGGCGGGGGCCCGGGCGGCCCAGGGCTACCGGGACAGCAAAAATCCCTTTGACAGCGCGGTCTCCGGCTGCTACTCCATCTACTACTGGATGATGGACCGGTTCCACAACCAGGGCAAGGCGGGGCTGAACCTGTCCGCCATGCTGGGGGGCACCGGCTTTATGGTGTCCGCCGCCGCCTTTGAGCGGATGGGGGGCTGGTGCACCCGGAGCATCAGCGAGGACATCGAGATGTCCGCCCAGTGCGCTCTGGCGGGGGTGCCCATCGCCTGGGTGCCCAAGGCCGTCACCTACGACGAGCAGCCCCTCACCTTCCGGGAGTCTGTGAAGCAGCGCCGCCGCTGGACCAGCGGCACCCTCCAGGTGGCGGCGGACTATCTGCCCGTCCTGGGCCGGAGCCTGGCGGAGCGGCCCGCCCCGGCGGTCTTTGACATGGGGGCCACCATGCTGATCCCGCCCTATCAGGCGGCGGCCCTGGTGGGGATGGCGGTGACCGCCCTGGCGGCGGGCTTTGTCCACCCGGGGGCCTTCTCGCCGGTGCTGTGCCTGGGGTACATCGCCGGGAACCTGCTGATCGCGGTGCTGGGGGCGACGCTGTCGGCCATGCTGGTGCTCACGGTGGAGAACAAGTGGGACAGGCGGCTGCTCCCGGCGCTGGCCCTGTACTGGCTGTTCCTGCTCAGCTGGATCCCCATTACCGTGGGCTGCCTCTTTAAAAAGACCACCGTGTGGGAGGAGATCCGCCACACCTGCAATGCGGCGGGGCCCCGGCAGCAGAAGCTGAAGCGGCGCAACCAGGTTCTGGCTCCCTGAACAATATGGGTACAGACGGGAGCGGCAACTTGTTAATATACAGATAGAGCAAAGGGCCCCGGAGACGATCTCCGGGGCCCTTTGTGATCTTTGCTTATTCCTCGGTAAAGTGGCTCTTGTCCGCGCCGCACAGGGGGCACACCCAGTCCTCGGGCACGTCCTCCCACTTGGTGCCGGGGGCCACGCCGTTATCGGGGTCGCCGGCGGCC
>CASEKM010000240.1 GCA_949288405.1 uncultured bacterium
GGATCGGGATGACCGCCGAAGGCGGTGGAGGGATTCCGACTAACGAAAACTTTTTGCTCACCGGAATCCCCCACCCGGCTTCGCCGGGAGCCCCCTTTCACAAGGGGGCCGGGAGGGGCAAGCCCCTCCCCTACAAAATAACCGGAGCACTCCCGGATTTGGGTAGGGGAGGCCCTTGGGCCTCTCGCCAGGATTTGGACCGGGCGCGTTGGCTCGGCAAACTCAGGCACAAAAGCGGGACCGCACCAAAAACAGGTTTTGCGAACACAGGGCCCAGTGGCCCGGAAGAAACCGCACCCAAGCACTCCTGATTTTGCGCGCCGGAACTTCCGCTCTCACCAACCAGGAACGCGTCCCCCGTAATGGGGTCCGGGGCCGACTCCCCCTGTCAGGGGGAGATGGCCCGCAGGGCCAGAGGGGGTAGGGAGAGCGAATGTGGGCACGAAGCGCCCACCTTGAGCCGTCCCCGGGGGCGTTTTGCCTACTTTGCCGCCATGGGCAAAGTAGGTCGCCGCCCGGGACACGGGCCGTTAGAACAAAAAAATTATCTTTGGCGGCGAAATTGGGAACACTTCGGAACGGCGCGCCGAGTCGTGGCCCAGGCCAGCTTCATCTCGGCCTAAGAGCCGCCGCTTTGCGGCGGTTGGCCTCGAAATGCGCCTGCGGGTGCGATCTTGCCCCTGCGGGGCAATTCACCTTCTCGCGCCCTACAGAAAAGAAATCCAACCCTTGCCCCTCACCCGCCCCTACGGAATACAGGTACGGTTCGGCCATTTCGTAGGGGCGGCCCTCGCGGCCGCCCGGGGCCAAAGCCCAAACAACACCCTGATTTTGCCGTAGGGGGCCCAGACCGGCCCGCGGGGGATTCCGTTACCGCCCCAACAGAAAAAGGAGCATCACCATGAAGGACTATCGTCTCGGCATCCTGGGCGGCATGGGCCCCCAGGCCACCAACACGTTCTATCAGTATATCATCGACCGCACGGCGGCCCGCTCCGACCAGGAGCATATCTCCATGCTCATCTTCTCAGACAACCAGGTGCCCGACCGCACGGCGGCCATCCTGTCCGGGGACACCCAGCCGGTGTACGACCGCCTGCTGTACGGGGCCCGGCTGCTGGAGCAGGGGGGGTGCACCGCCATCGCCGTCCCCTGCAACACCGCCCACTACTTCCTGGACAAGGTGCAGGAGCAGATCTCCATCCCCATCCTCCACATGGTGCGGGAGGCCTGCCAGGTGCTGGCCAGCCGGGGCTTCCGCTACCCCGGCGTGCTGGGCACCGACGGCACCGTCCAGTCGGGCATCTACCAAAAGGAGCTGCTGGCCCTGGGCATGGAGCCCCGGGTCCCCTCCCCGGAGGCCCAGAGGCAGGTCATGTCCATCATCTACGACGACATCAAGGCGGGCAAGGCCGGGGACCCAGAGAAGTTCGCCGCCGTCCACCAGGACCTGGAGGACCAGGGCTGCGACTGCGCCATCCTGGCCTGCACCGAGCTGTCCGTCTTCTCCAGCCAGCACCACCTGCCCCCCTTCTACCTGGACGCCATGGCCGTGCTGGCCGAGCGGTCCATCCAGGCCTGCCGCGGCCCCCTGCGGCGGATCTTTACCAAGTAAATACCGGAAGGAGGAGGTCTCCCCATGCTCCAAACGCCCATCCCCATGGACCCCCGCCTGCTGGGGGCGGTGAAGCGCGCCCTGGGGCGGATGCCCGCCGTCCCCTATGACCTGACCCAGGTCAAGGTACTGGACAACTTCTACAGCCCCGTGGACCCCTACTGGGACAATGTGCCCGAGTGCTTTGCCATCGTCCGGGGGGATTTCTCCGCCATTGGGCGCATGGAGAAGCTGCGCCAGCTGTCCGTGGTCCTGTCCAGCAGGAACCAGACCTTAGACATGGGGGACTTCTCCTGGCTGCCCCGGTGCAAAAATTTACAGCACCTGGACCTGGCCCTGACCAACTTCTCCGACTGCGCCCTGCTCCTCCAGCTGCCCGCCCTGAAGACGCTGCGCCTGCCCGAGCGGGAGCAGCTGGTCCATTTGGAGGCTCTGGAGACGGTGTGTCTGCCCAAGGGGGAGCAGCTGATCCCTTTGGAGGCTCTGGACGCTCTGCCCCAGTCAGTGAAGGTGCGGATGGGCCTGACCCCCTACCCCTCCGCTCCCGAGACCTTCAAGGCTCCGCCCCCGCCCAAGCCCAAGCCGGAGCCCAGCGGGAAGGCCCGGGCCATTGTGGACGAGGTGAAGCGCCGGACGGCCGCCCCCTGCTGGAGGCTCACCCTCACCCGGAGGGCCCCTGCGGCCTGCTGGACAGCAAGATCGGCGGCCTGCCCTACTGGGACCCGGACCTGCCCTACCCCGTGGATTCCCAGGGAAATCAGATGACCCTCCTGGCCCAGCTGAATTTCGCCCAGCTGGGGACGGGGGACCCCCTGCCACGGGCGGGGATGCTGCAATTTTTCATCGGGCAGGACGACGCGTTCGGGATCGACTATGACGAGCTGGATCGGCAGAAGAATTTTCGGGTGGTCTATCACCCGGAGCCCGACCCGGCGCTTACCCTGGAGCAGATTCAGGCTCTGGAACTCCCCACCCACGTGGAGGCGGATCTCTGTACTCCGGTCATCCGGGAGGCCGCGTTTACCGCGGAAAAAACGGTGGGATACATGGGACCGGGGGACTGCCGCTTTGACGCCCTGTTCCGGGAGGTGGTACAGGCCGTCACCGGGGAGGACATTGGGGACAAACATGAGTACCAGTATTTCGACGGCGCGGACCGCGATTATCTCTATGACCAGTTGAGCGCCGCCGGACACCGGCTGCTGGGCTATCCCTCCTTCACCCAGTACGACCCCCGGGAGCCGGAGGGCCCCTACGACACCCTGCTGTTCCAGCTGGACTCGGATATGGCGGACGACCGGCACGACCTGGTCCTCTGGGGAGACTGCGGCGTGGGGAACTTCTTCATCAACGGGGAGGACCTGCTGCGCCGGGACTTCAGCCGGATTTTGTACAACTGGGACTGCAGTTAAATCAACGAAAACAAGAGGTGACGCCCCATGGCACATACGC